>NZ_JBHUGY010000028.1:0-264130 GCF_042682105.1 Mesorhizobium calcicola | reverse complement strand
GCTGGCGCCGGCTGCGCGGCGGTGGTCACCGACATTACATTGAATGCCGATGCCGAGGCGCGCACGCGAGAATGGATCGAAAAGACAGACCGATGGCGCTGAAGCGAGAACCGCATGTACTTGTCGTCGGTGGATCGGACTCCAGCGGTGGTGCCGGAATTGCGCGCGACATCGAGACGATCTCTTCCATTGGCGTGCGCACCTGCCTTGCTCTCACTGCAGTGACGGTGCAGACACACGACACCGTCAGGGACATCCGTCATCTGCAACCCGGCCTAGTGGCCGATCAAATGCGGGCGGCACTTCAGGCCAACGAGGTGGCGGCCATCAAGATCGGCATGCTCGCAACCGCTGAGATCATCGCTGCCGTTGCCGCCGTGCTGCTCGAAATTCCGCAGGTACCGGCAATCCTCGACCCCGTGCTCACCTCGACCTCAGGCCGGGCGCTGCTGGAAGCCGACGCCGTCGTCGCCATGAAGCGTGAACTGATGCCGCTTTGCCGTCTCGTCACACCCAATCTCATCGAGCTGGCGCTCTTGGTTGCCTCGGAACTGGCACCGGATGAGGACGGCGCAGTGTTGCAAGGCCAGGAGCTGCTGAACGCCGGAGTGCAGGCCCTGCTGATCAAGGGCGGCCATGCATCGGGACCTCGTTCAACCGATATTCTGTTGCGCTCCAATCAAGAGCCAATCCGCTTCGACACATCGCGCCTTGCCGCATCGATGCGCGGGACGGGTTGCATGTTTGCCAGCGCGATTGCCGCGCAGCTGGCGAACGCGAGGCCACTTGAAGACAGCGTGTGCAAAGCTAAGCTGTTTGTTTTCGAGAAGCTCCAGAAGCAAGCAGCCGAATGACAGTGGTGTTTCTGCTTTTGCAGGCGAGGGCCGCGCCGGAAGCTGGCATTGCCGACGCGGAAGGTGGGCCAGTGCTCCGGAGCGGCGTGGAAACAGGAGCGAGGAAGATGACGACGAGTGCAGTTGGCGGCTGATCAAGCGTTCGCGCAAGCGGTGATGCCGAACACACGAGGGCGTCTAAAATCGTTGATTTCATTGAGTTTTTCGTGGGCCAAAATGAGAAAGCTTCCCGTATCGTTCCGTACCATGCCCTCAAGTCCGGCCTTGTCGACCAGATCGAAGATGGCTTTGGCATCTCCGGGCAGAGCTTGGCTGAATTGGATCCGGCCGGCTTCGGGGACTATCGCCTGAAGGATCTCCCTCCGGTCCTCCAGCCCATGTCACGGAGGTCGTGGCCGTTGAGATGGAGCAGATCGAACCGCGACGAAGTACAGGTCGTGCTGCCGGCTGGTGATGGCCTTCCGCAGCGCCTCGAAGTCGGACAGCCCGGCCTCATTGGTGACGATCACTTCTCCGTCGATGATGGCGCTCTCGACCTCGAGATCCGCAGCGGCCTTGGCGAGGTCGCTGTCCAGTCGAGGCCTCGGCGGGTGAGAATGCGCACACCGCCGGCATCCTGACGATCTGGGAACGATACCCGTCGAATTTCACCTCATGAAGCCAGCCCTCGCCTTCGGGAGGTTTCTCCACCAGGGTAGGCATCAGAGGCTCGATGAACTCCAACCTGCTCCCCCCGGCAAGCTTACGCATGAAAACGCCCCGCAACTCGAATTTGATTCAATACCGCAGGATTGCTTCCGTTCCGTTAGCGGTTACTGAAATACCTTGCCGCGACTAAGCATTCGCACTAAACTCAGTCCTTTCGCAGCGTGCCACGTCCTCCCGTCCGCCTTGGGAGATGCCAAATGCGCATGTCGTTGCTCTTCATTCCACTACTGCTCGCACAGATCCCGATTGTGCATGCCGCTGCGATTCACGACGCCGCCACGAAGGGCGATGTCGCGGCGATTACGGCAGCGCTCGACGCAGGTGCCGGCGTTGATGAGAGCGACGGCAAAGCGACTCCACTATATCTTGCGGTCAAGGGTGGGCATTTTGCGGCGGCAAAATTGCTCATTGAACGCGGCGCCGACGTCAACGCCGCCCCGACGCCGCTTTTGGGTCCTGCCCTCATGCTGGCTTTGGCAAAACGCAGGATCGATTTGATCAATCTGTTGCTGGACGGGGGCGCAAATCCAAATTCGCACCGCGCCCGCGAAAACGCCCTCCATATTGCCGTCAGATCCGGTTGCCTCGATTGCGTGAAGGCCCTCGTCGAGGCCGGCGCTGACGTGAATGCGAAGACAAAGGACGGCAAGACACCGCTCCATCTGGCAAAATTCACGGGGCAACGCGATGTCGCTGGCTATCTCCTATCGCACGGCGTCGTCTTGCCCACACCTGCTCCGATCTCGATGAAGTTGGCTACTGCCGATGTCGAGAAAGGCCGAACCTACTTCACCCGCCTGTGCGCCGGGTGCCACAGTGCCGAGCCACAGGGAGGGACCAAGACGGGGCCGAACTTGTGGAGTGTCGTCGGCCGCGATAAGGCCTCTATGGCAAAAATGCGTTACTCCGACGCCTTGCTCGGCTGGGAAGGCGTGTGGACGTACGAGGATCTGAACAGATATCTCTTCGGACCAATGCTCACCACGCCGGGCGTTTACATGGAGACGCCTGGTGTTCCGGACGAGACGGAACGAATAGACGTAATTGCCTACTTGCGCACACTCAGTGACAAACCGATCCCGCTGCCCTGAACCCTCGCCCCTCCCCAAAAGCGGAGGGACCCGACTCGGTAAGACTGGGTAGACGGCGCGAAACGGCCCCGCCTTATGGCTTTCAATATGACTCGCTAACAGATGGCTCGATTGCCATTCCCGCGTCGATGACGTTCACGAAAGTGACTGGTTCCTTATAGGGACTTCGTACAGTTCCAGCGGCAATTCATCTGGGTCTCTGAAAAACGTAAACCGTTGATCCGTATATGGGCCGATTCGGATTGGCTCAACGGTAACGTTGGACTATGCGCGCCCAGGAGAAGCCCTGAACTGAAGTCAGGGACCGCGCCCAGAAACGGGCAGCTTTTGATCAGCCCCGGCCGGTGGCGAAAAATCGGATTTGGCCAGCACCCCAGCTATCCTGGCAAAGCCGACAAATGCCTGTCGCGCCTGTTCGGTTGTCATCTGCCCGGCGATTGCGGCGTTGCAGCTCCTCACCGCGCAGCTGTATACCGGTCCCCGACGGGCCTTCGGCCATTGATTCAAGAATACGAGCGCCTCCCGCACCGAGTTGATGTCGCGTCTCACGTCATTGGTCTTAACCTGCACGGGGGCAAGGAAAGCCAGACTGGTCATTTGTTACCTCCCTGGGGTTGCAAGGTTGATTCCGCGTCCACCGCGCGAAGCTCCCGACGTTCAGCCCAGTCAGACCAAGGTCTTGAGTTGATCTGATGCAGGCCGCAGTAGACTCGAAGTGCTGAGGCCACTGCGACGTGCTCACGGAACGCTTGCTGGCGGTGGTCTGGCTGATCGGAACGTTCGCAATCTTTGCGGGGCGAATTGTATCGCGCTCGCTTTCCGGCTTAAGAACACACCCCAAGGAAGACCAGCCGCTGATCCGTCACGACGACAAGCTGTCCCAGTGTCGCACGCCTTAGACAGTGGGACAGCCGCGCGTCGATGCTGCGGGCTATAAAGGAGGGACGTCTTCTGCGACCTCGCTACGATGACGATGCCGACCAGGGACACGAGGGACAGTCTATAATCACGATCGTACCGGCTGGCGTGAGCCCTCGCCCAGTCTACTGCCTCTCATCGTTGCCGGCTCCATGGAAGAAGGATTGGATCTCCTCCAAGTCGACGCTGCCATCGCCGTTCTCGTCGACGGCGTTGAATATTCGTCCGATGAAATCCTTGACCTCGGTCTGCGAAAGCGCGCCATCGCCGTCGGCGTCGACTATGGCAAACATTATACGCATCTTTGCGCCATGCATCATCTTGGCTCCCATACCGCCGCGGCCTCCCGTCATCCGCCGCCCTTCAGGCGGGCCCATTCTGTAGTCCCTATGCCACCGGTCGGCACCGCGCCGCTCTGTTCGGGGACCGCGATCCTCCTGCATTTTTTCCTGAAGCATCTCACCCATCATCTGGCGCATCATTTCACGCATCGAGTCTTGGGTTTGTTCGGTCGCTTCGGGCGACTGTTCGGGATCCTGATCTTGTGCCTTTACTGCGGGCACAGGTGTCCCGCTCGGCTCGGCCAGCGCGGGCGCGCCCAACATCATCAACACAGCGGCAACTGCCGCGGTTTTGCTCGGAAGGGTCATGGTGTTCTCCTGTGGGTGAATGGATGCGCCGGTCATGTCGGCATCCAAGCAAACCCGCAGCGTGCCTCCTGGTTCCTGCCGTTTAGCTGATAATCCTCGCTGACGGGCATGAGCAATGAGCGCCAGACGCCGACTTAGACCGATCCCGAGCAGCAAACGTCAGGGATGAAATCGGCCTAGAATGCCACAAAGTTATCGTGTCCCGTCCAGGTTGTGGACACTTCCTCTTCGAAGGCGCACTCTCCCAGGACGAAACCCAAGCAGAGTTTCGTCCAATGCTTCACATGCTTGAGATGCCTCGCTGATTGCCTGACCTGTCCGGAGGTCCGGGTGGGGCAGTCGTTCATTGTGCGCCTGTCCGTGATCAGGCTACGGCCCAATAGGCACGCTGCAGCCCGTTCCGGATCAACTGGGAGGAAAACAGCATGCCTCATCTTCAACGCAGAGAACTTATTCAAGGGAGCGTGGCTCTTGCCGCAATCGCCGCTCTCCATGCCTCGCGGGCTTACGCTTTTCCTACACGGCCCGGCGAGGAAGTCGTCAAATGGCTCGATCAACTGCCGCCGAACCCCGTTCCGCAGGTCATCAAGAATCAGCTCGTCTGGGAGGAGCTCGATTCCTGGGTAACGCCCAACGAAAAGTTCTTTTCGATCGCGCACTTCAACCGGCCGGTCATCGAGGAAAGCAGGTGGAAGCTGGAAATCGGCGGGCTGGTCAAAAAGCCGATGGCCCTGACGCTTGCCGACATCAAGGCCCGGCCGCGCGAGGAAGTCACCTTCACGATCGAATGTTCGGGCAATACCGGCCTGCCGTTTTTCAACGGCGGAATCGGCAATGCCCGCTGGGCGGGTACGCCGCTCGCCCCGATCCTAAAGGAGGCCGGGGTCCTCGACAGCGGCATCGAGGTCGTCTTCTGGGGCGCCGACGAAGGCGAGATCAAACGAGCCGACGAGGTCACGTTCAAGCAGAATTTCGCGCGCAGCATGTCGCTGGCCGACGCCATGGATCCAAAAAACATCCTTTGCTACGAGATGAACGGAACTTCTTTGCCGCCCGACAACGGCTTCCCGCTGCGGCTGATAGCGCCGGGCTGGTACGGGATCGCGAACGCGAAATGGCTCAAGCGCATCGACGTGCGCGACCAGCGCTTCGAGAGCCGGTTCATGGGACGCGACTACGTCACGGTCCGCGAGGAAGACCATAGTGGCGAGACCGTGTGGGCGGAAACCTCCGTCGGACGGGCAAGGCTCAAATCGGCACCGGCCAGGGTTACCCATATCGGCAACGACTACCGGATCGTCGGAGCCGCCTGGGGCGCGCCAGTCGACCGGGTCGAGGTGAAGATCGACGATGGGCCGTGGATGCCGGCGACCATCGACGACGCCGACAAGGCGGAGTTCGCCTGGAAGATGTGGTCTCTCGATTGGCCCAAACCTTCCGCCGGGGAGCACACCGTCACCTCGCGCGCGATTGATACGACTGGCAACATCCAGCCGGCGATGAGCGACCCGTGGATTGCCAAGAAACACACCTACTGGGAGAGCAACGGACAGGTGACCCGCCGTATTCAGGTCAGTTGACGGCTCGGCGCCGCGAGCGAAGCCGCCCGGAAAGCTGTGTGGCGACGGGCTTGAGTGCGATCCCGTCGCGCCCGTGGCATAGTTGGTTGCAGCAGGCGGTGCGGTCGCAGAAATGATTGATTAGGTCGGTGGAGGTGGCGTGCTGAACGCTGCGCCGCGCACTGTTTTGCGCTCCAGGTGGCCATTCGGCGGGATAGGCGCGAGGCGAAAGTCGCCGCGGTCGCCTTCGCCCTTGTGAAGCACGCCCCGGTCGGAAATTCTCTGATAGTCTTCGTTGAGGCCTGCGATCGTGGTACAAAACAGGTGCGTAGCTCGGCGGCCGCTTTGCGCGAACCTGAACGACCTCCGCCTATAGGAGTTGCCCAAGCAGTGCTTAATGACCATAACGCGGCGCATTGCTGCTTGGCAGCCTCCGGGCCGGCAGCAGTAGGTCCGCCTGTGGTGGAGGGAACAACGTTAGCAGACGTTAAACTGATTGGGCCGACCATACCTATTCGGCGAGTCCGGCCTTGCGATACCCCTCGACGAAATGCAGCACGATTGTCTCGTCACGTGCAGGCTGGCTCGCCGCCCCAGTGGCTGATGGTGAATTTTGGGTTATCGGCCATGAACTGCGCTGCCTCGCGTTTCGCCTCTTCCGTTCTCCCAAGTTGCGCAAGGGTTGCTGCTAAAATGCGTCGGGAGGCAGTTGCGTAGGTCGAGGGGACAGTCAGCATCTCCAATGCGAGCTCGTACTGGCGCGCGGCGTAGTAAGACAAACCATACTCCCAGTAGTACCAAGCTGCTGGATGCGGATTGACACGCAGGGCGCGCTTCAAAAGTTCGATAGCCTCAAGAGGACGACCGTCGAAAGAAAGTGTCTCAGAGTAGAGGACCAGAGCGTCGGCATGGTTGGGATCAATTGCTAGAGCAGCCGAGAATTCCGATTCCGATTCAACCCATTTTCGCTCATGTGCAAAAAGATGCCCGAGCACCCATCGGTTTGCGGCGTCATCCGGATCGAGTTGCACGGCTCGGGAAGCCATCTGGAGCGCAATCGATCTCGACGGCTCTTTCGGCTCGATCGCGAATACCCAAGCTTGCCAGAGCGCGAACGCTAACAACCGATAGGCTTCAGCATATCCGGGATCGACAACAGTGGCCTGCCACGCGATCAAACTTGCCTCACGGGCAGCCGGAGATCCGGCACTGAACTCAATCAGGCTTCTGGCTCGCACACAGAGGTCGTAGGCCAAAATATCCTTGGGTCGGTTTCGTTCCGGCCGTGGAGCGAGACGCTTGGACGAGCAATGTCGGCTTTTGGTGGACAGCATTGCGGATGGAATGACCGAGATCAGGCGCATCGCCGCCAGGCAGCATTGGGCCGCAAGCAGATCGGCAGCTTTCGAGCATCCAGTTAGCAAAAGCAGCCATTCAGCTCACGACCCCAAGCGGACGCTCGTTCGCCTTTGGCCGAATTCGCGCCCCTGACCCACTCCAGACATTCGTCGGATCCTAAACCGAACATCTAGCTTGGAACTCAAAGGGGGCCACCGAGCCGAAACGGCCAGACTAGGAAGCTATTTGATCGCTATACTTGCCTGATTCCTGCCCCACTTGCCCGCTCCAGAACGGTCACTCGTCGAGCCAGTATTGGTGGGAACAGCCGAACTGGCGCGAGGCGACAGATTGGCGCTTGGCGACAAATGCCATTGCGAAGAGACTCCGGGGCGAGTTGTTCGCTTTCACACCAGGCAGGATCGTGTAACCCTGATCGACCAGTTGCAATTTCAGCTCGCTGAGATGCCGTTTGAAGCCGTTCTCGATTTGGCTCCGAGGGTAGCGCCATCCGTTCCTGCACGCTCGGATCAGAATGTCGGAATACAATTCGGCACTAACAGCTCTCATAGCATCTTCGGAAATCAGCTTGCCATCAGATTGCGTGCCTTCGGACAAGCACGGTCCAACCGACAAAGGCAGCACCAGCATTGCGGCAACGATAGATGACTTTATCATGGATACCTCCTGCTTCCTGAATGGATCGGATTCCGTGACCCGACCAAACCCCGTCGACAGGAAGCCTAGAATTGGCGGCGGTCGGATGGCATCGTGCAAATGCAGTGTTTTCGAGATCGCATCTGTAGTATTTTGCCGTGCCGGGTCGGCCACAACTCGTAGCGGATCGGAGACTTGAAGCGATGCTTCGCGCCGTGAGCAATCCTCTGACCAGTCTGTCGGACCGGGAGCGGGTGGTCGCTGCAAAATTCGCCGAGGGGATGACCTACCGTGAAATCGGCGAGACGCTCTTCATAGCGCCGACCACCGTTCGGACCCATCTGTCGGTCATCTATCGGAAACTCGATATTCGCAGCAAAGTGGCGCTTGCAACCTTGCTTGCCGACCAACGCGGGCAAGACACGGGCCAGGCACCATCCGGTGGCCTTTCGGTAGAGGGCTCTGGGCCAACAGTCGTTGCGGTTCTCCCTTTCGACAATCTGAGCGCGGACGAGCCATGGAACCGCTTGGCCGATGGTTTGTCGGCGGACATCATGGTCGACCTCGCTCGCTACCCCGACCTTGCGGTCATCGCCCGCCAGACCATGCTCTCGTACAAGGGACGGCGCGATGACGTGCGATCCATCGGACGGGAACTGAATGCGGATTATCTACTTGAGGGGACCTTGCAGGCGGCAGCGCAGCAGCTGCGGATCTGCGTCCAACTCGTCGACGCGCGCACTGGAGTCGATTTGTGGACGGCCCGCTATGATCGATCAGCGAAAGACTTGTTTGCGATGCAGGACATGGTCACCGAAAACGTCGTCAACGTCCTTGCTAGCTGTTGCGGCAAGCTCGCAAAACTTCGACGCGATGTTGCCCGGCGAAAACACCCCGCCAGCCTACGTGCCTATGACTACTATCTGCTCGGCGTCGAGCAGCACAATTTGTACACGCACGCTTCGAATGCGGAAGCGGTGCGGCTTCTGACGCGTGCCATCGAGCTCGACCCTGGTCTTGCCAGAGCCTGGACAGTCCTGGGGCTGGCGCATGCCGTCGCCGCCATCAATGCGTTTACTAATGACCCTTCCGCCGCAAAGGAGAGCTGGAAACTGTGCCTCGAACGAGCTTTGGCGCTCGACGCCGGTGATACCCATGCGCGCATATGTCTAGCAGAGCTTCGAGCCTTGCAGGGCGATCTCGATGCCACAGCAAGAGAACATGATCTTGCCTTGACGGCCGCCCCGCACGATGCCGATACCCTCGCCTTGCTTGCCGGAGGAAAGGCGTTCGTGACAGGCGACCCGCGGGAAGGATATGAACTGGCGAAGCGCGCGATCCGTCTCAATCCGCATGTTGCCTGGTACTATAGCATGCTGGGCCGATCGAGCTTCGTTGTAGGTCTCCACAGGGAATGCCTGACCGCGTTCAGCCAAGCACCGCCGGACTCGCCTGCAACGCTGCTGTTCCAGGCCATGGCGCACGCCATGCTCGGTGAAACACCTCAGGCAATAGAGATTGCCAACCGGTTGGCGAGAGAATTTCCAGACATTTCGGCCGAAGGGTTTATCGGCTCCTATCCAGTCACCAATCCTCCCGCTATTGCCGCGATCCGGGAGGGTGCCCGACGCGCTGGGCTGGCAAGCTTCAATTGAGATACCATTGCGAAGACCTCGGCGCGACCAGGCGAATCTTAGCGACAATGTTGATTGCCTATGGTGTCGTAGAGGCTGTCGGCTACGCGCAGGCGCAAAATCCGCTCACAATCATCGCACCAGTCTCCGGTCAGACTGTCGATGGGACGCTCTCCTTTTCCGGGACGGCTTCCGTCAACAGCATTACACGGCGCGGAACTATTATCGGACAGACCAATACCGGGGTCGAATGCCGAGGAACGGCTACCGTCAATCTTACGTTCTCGCATGGAGAAGGGTCGATCGTTTGCGGGCAACTCTCATCCCGGTTCGTGTTCTCGCTGACCAGCAGACAACCCCCAGCTGGCACAGGAGCGGGAACCCTTTCCGACGGGCGCAAGGTGATGTTGAGAATAGGACAATGACCACAAATCGGCAGCCCTTCTGTCAAAAAGTGGCGAGCTAAAACATTGATGTAAGTGGGCTCGACTATACTCTTGCCAAAGCCGATGGAATCCGAGCCGATCGATGACCTCGCACACGGAAAGCGGAAGCCTGCGAGCCCGGTCGTAGCGGATCAACGGGGTGGGCAAGGCTTTCTCGCGGCGCACGTGGCCGTCAGGCGTTCGACCCAGTGCCCGAACAGCGTGGTCGCGTTGACTGCGGACCATCGCACGTATGGATTGGAAAGACTGGAACGGGGCCGGAAGCTGATTGACAGCTTTTGGTGCGCAGAATGTTAATAGCGGACAGTTCGACCGGGCGGGATACTGATCCAAAGGAACCTGCGCCCGCGATAGACTTAGTTACGCCAGAAGCGGACGAGTTTTTAGAATCCGTTCGTTGGGGAAGTCATCATGGCAGGTGGCCATCGGGAGTTTCATCCGGCTCCGCATTCGCCCCGTGGCCGCGACGCTCGCCACCAGGAAATCTGCTTCGGCGGGGCGTCGCGTGATGATGAGAACTCTACGCTATAGGCCCTGTGAAATGACATTCGGAAGCAGATCGAAATTTGGTGAAGTCAGTGCGTCCTTCTCACCACCTCCTTCTCGGACTTAGGCATCGCCTGAAGGGCGCCGTGGCCGGGCGGGGCGGCTTGCTGCTTGCCTGCGTCTGATCACAAACCCTCCCCGCATCATCCCGGGTTCGACAGTCTCATGCATTGGTTCTTATCCATGCCAGGAAGGACTCTATCTCCGCGGATCGCGGACTGTGGTGCATCCAGACGACATAAAAGCTGTAGCCCGGCAGGGACAATGGATGCGCCCTGACGAGCGAGCCGTTTTCCAGTTCACGGCCAACCACTACGTCACTGCAGATCGCAATGCCTTGCCCGGCGACAACCGCATCGATCGCATGCAGTTCCTCGCGGAAGCTCAAATCCCAAGCTTTATCCGGGATCAGCTCTGGATCGATCGAGCGGGCCGTCGCCAGCCACCGGGACCAGGTGGGAGCGTCCGGATCACGGTTCATCCAGTCAAAGTGGATTAACGGATAACGCAGGAGATCGGCAGCACGCTCAATCGCTCGTCCGTCGCTTGCCAACAATCGGGGACTGCAGACGGGAAAGAAGGAATCGCGGCATATCTCGTGCGATGCAAGGCCCAAAGGCGGGCGACGTGTGTAGCGGATCGCCACATCCGCCGCGCCGGCGCGCAGATCGAGCAGCGCGTCCGTCCCGATGATTTCCAGGGGTATGGCCGGGTTGGCCTCTCGCCATTTCGGTAGCCGGGGCACCAGCCATCGGCTCGCGAAAGCGTTCGGGCTCGTTACCCGCAATGGCGCCTGAAAATCCGGCTCGGCGACCGCGGCAAGGGAGCCAGCGAGAAGATCAAAGGCGTTGCGCAGGATCGGGAACAGTCGTGCTCCCGCACTCGTCAGCACGAGCGGGCGCGGGCGGCGCTGGAACAGCTTGAGACCGCATATCTCTTCCAGCAAGCGGACCTGATGGCTGATCGCTGTCGGCGTCACGCCGAGTTCCGTCGCCGCGGCCTTGAAGCTGCCGTGCCGGGCGGCGGCCTCGAAGGCGTGCAAAGCGCGCAGCGGCGGGCGGTTTCCCATGCCGGCAGCGTAGATGAATTCCTCTCATCCAGCAGCTAAAAATTTCGCTTTTGCAGAAGGCTGCGTCCCTGTGAGATCATAGTCCTTGCCGGAACCGGGGGCGATATCGATGGAGATTCCACGACAGACCGAAGCGTTATCGGGCCGATCCCATTCTCGGAACACGCCGATCGAACAGCTGCGGCAAGGATTACAGGGCGAACTGGTGTTGCCGACAGACGATGCCTACGACAAGGCGCGCAGGGTCTGGAACGGGGCGATCGACAAACGCCCTGCTGCAATTGTCTTTTGCGCCGATCCCGATGACGTCGTCCATGCCGTGACCTATGCCAGGTCACAAGGCTTTGTCGTGGCAGTTCGCAGCGGCGGCCACAACGTCGCCGGTCTGTCCGTCTGCGACGATGGGATGGTGATCGATCTATCTCGCATGAAGAAGATCGCAGTCGATCCCGAGCGTCGCATCGCCAAGGCCGAAGCTGGTCTGACCCTCGCCGAGTTCGACGCAGCCACACAGGCGCACGGTCTTGCAACGACCATGGGGGTCAACGGCGACACCGGTATTGCCGGCCTCACGCTCGGTGGAGGCTTCGGCAAGCTCGGGCGCAAGCACGGTCTGAGCTGCGATAATTTGATCGCGGCCGAAATTGTCACGGCTGACGGACAGCTTTTGCGAACAGACGCCCGCCAGCATCCCGAACTGTTCTGGGCCTTGCACGGCGGCGGCGGCAATTTCGGCGTGGTGACGACGTTCGAATACCGGCTGCATCCTGTCGGCCCGAACCTTCTCGTGGGCTCGGTGCTTCACGCCTACGATCGGGCGCCGGAGGCCATGCGGTTTTACGACAAATTCTCCCGTGACGCCCCGGACGAGCTGAGTGTCGACGCCGCGCTCGTCACACTGCCCTCGGGCGACCGTGCCTTCAGCATCTCGGCTTGCTATGTCGGGTCACCCAAAGCGGGCGAACCCGTCATCGCACCGCTGATGAAATTCGGATCCCCTATCGAAAGCCGCCTTCGGGCCGTTCCTTATCTTCAGATTCAATCGGCGGGCGATAGCCTCTTTCCACGCGGACGGCGTTATTACTGGAAGGCACAGTTCCTGCGTGAGATCGGCGATGGCGCGATCGAGGCGCTGCTCGACAGCTACGCGATGGCTCCCAATCACTCGTCCCTGCTGGTTTTCCAGCAGGTCGGCGGAGCGATCGCTCGTGTGCCGGCATCCCACTCGCCCTACGCCAATCGGGATGCGGCCTTCGACTGCTTCCCGATCGCCATTTGGGACGATCCGGCCGATGACGAGGCAAACATGCGCTGGGCGCGCGAGTTGTGGAATGCGGTCAGACCATTCTCCACCGGCGGCGTCTATGCCAATAATCTTGGTGATGAGGGCGACGAGCGCGTGCGGGATGCCTACGGCGGAAATTATGCACGCCTCGCCGCAATGAAGAAGCAATACGACCCGACCAATTTCTTCCGACTGAACCAGAATATCAGGCCTGAATAGTTCGGAATATCCGCGGGGGAACCGTGCGCAGTCGCTGGACGATCCTTGCTGTCCTGTTTGTCGCCCGCGCCGCAATGGCGTTCCAGTTCCAGAGCGTCGGCGCCGTCGCGCCCCTTGTCAGCGACAGCCTCGGTGCGAGCCTGGCCGACATAGGCATCCTGATCGGTCTCAATCTTGCACCGGGACTTGCGTTGGCCCTGCCCGGCGCGACCATCGGCCGGCGCTATGGCGACAAGGCGACCGTTCTGGCCGGCCTGCTGATGATGCTGGCGGGTGAAATGCTGATGACGGGTTCGACGTCCTGGAGCCTGCAGATCGGCGGCCGACTGATCGGCGGTACAGGCGGCGTTCTCCTGAACGTGCTGATGACCAAGATGGTCGTCGACTGGTTTGCCGGCCGGGAAATCGCAACCGCCATGGCCATCTACATCAACTCATGGCCAGCGGGCATCGCCATTGCTCTCATACTGCTGCCGGCAATCGGAACGACGCTCGGGATGACCGCCGTGGGCATTGCCGTTTCGGTGCTGATTATCGTCGGCCTCGGCCTGATGGCCTTCGTCTACCGCGCCCCGGAGGTATCGCCCGCCGGTGGAGGTGAGCGCTGCGGCATTTCGGCCGGGACAAGCTGTGCCGTCATCGCCGCCGGCCTGATCTGGTGCCTCTACAATGTCGGCTTCGCAATGGTCTTCAGCTTCGGTCCGTCGATGCTCGTCGAGCGCGGGGGGTCCAACGCCGCGGCGGGATCGACGATCAGCGTCGTGCTTTGGCTGGCGACCCTTTCGGTCCCCTGGGTGGCTTCCTGGCCGATCGCACCAAACGCAGCGGCGCGGTTCTAGCCATGGGCTGTTCAGGCTTTGCATTCCTGGTGCTGCTTCTGTCGCGAAACGGACCGGCGCTGCCCCTCGTCATCGCCATGGGGATAGTGTGCGGCTTGCCTGCCGGCGCGATTGTGAGCTTGCCCACACGGGTGCTCGAGCAGAAGACGCGATCGATCGGGATGGGAGGGTTCTACACCGTCTACTATGCCGGCATGCTGGCTGCGCCGGCGGTCGGCGGCAAACTTGCAACCTGGGCCGGCACCGCGGCCGCCGCGCTCGATTTCGGCGCTGCCGCGCTCCTCCTTTGCCCTCTCCTTCTTTGGTCATTCCACGGGATCAGCCGCCTCCCACAGCCGATGGTGGCTCCATCTAGGTCAGGCCGCTAGTTGCGCTGAGACCGCTGGTACGCTCGATGACGGGAACGGCTTATGACGTTCGCAGGACGACTTGGAGGCAAATGGCGCCCCGCACGAGCTAGGCACCAAGGTCGGCCGACAGCCAAATTAGGCAACCATTAGCAAGAACAGGAGGTACGCTCACTGCACAATGGCGCCCGCGACATCAGCACGGGCTGTCCCGGCTCCCGATCTGACCGATTCCAAGCGCGTCACTCCGGCAAGCCAGCAGCATGCAGCGCATCGCCAAGGCATTCCGCGAGTGCCGGGTCGCAGTTGACGGCCGCGAACTGCCGCCCGTAGCGGAACGTTGGATGCAACTCGCGGACCCGAGCGGCAGCTGCCCTCGCTTCGTCCAGCCGGCCGAGTTTGGCAAGGGCAGCAGCCAATTGCACATAAGTGATGCTGTGTGCGGGATTGGCCTGAACGGATTTGTAAGCGGCGCGACAGGCTTCGTCGTAGCGGCCGCGCAGCAAATGGCTCATCGCCTGCGCATCGAAAGCGGCGAAGGCCCACGGGTCAAACGGGCTGAGCCGCATGCCTCGCTCGCTCCACTCGATGGCCCGCTCTGCTTCCCCGCTCCATCCGAGGACGACGCTGCCGAGAATGTAGGTCAGCGCCGATGACGGGCTGATCGCGAGCGCGGCTTCCAATGCAGTGAAAGCAGCATTGCGGTCATGTGCATCCATGCCGAGGGAAAAACCCGCGAGAGTTAATGCGGACGCATCGTCCTGTCCGTGGAGGATGGCGGAGCGGGCATAGCGGATCGAAGCGGCGCGGTTGGCTTCCTGCAAGCCGCTGCGAAGGAAGAGGCAATGGTGGCACATCGCAGCGTTGCCGTGCGCCAGCGCATAGGTCGGATCGAGTTCGATGGCATGTTCGAGCAGCACGAGCGCTCGCGTCACTTGCTCGGGCATTCCGGAATCAACGTCGAGCTGAGCTCGAAGCACAAGGTCATAAGCATCCAGGTTATCGGGACGCCTGCGCTTCACCCTGTCGATTTCGGCACGCCGCAGGCTCGGTGCGATTGCGCCGACAGCCGATATGGCTATCTCATCCTGAAGCGCGAAAATATCGTCGGAGCTGCGGTCATACCGCTCGGCCCATACATGAGCGCCGGTCGATGCATCGATCATCTGGCCGGTCACGCGCACGTGGCCGCCGGCTCTTCGCACGCTGCCTTCGAGTACATACCGCACGCCAAGCTCGCGGCCGACTTGCTTCACGTCCACGGCGCGGCCCTTGTAGGTAAAGGTTGAATTTCGCGCAATGACGAGCAGCCAGTTGATGCGCGCCAGGCCGGTGATGATATCGTCCACCATCCCGTCGGCGAAATAATCCTGCTCCGGATCGCCGCTTAGGTTCGAGAACGGCAAAACCGCGACCGAGGGTTTGTCTGGCGTCAGTATTGCTCTTGCCGCAGCCCCGACTGTCGGATCACCGCCACCGGCCGTGACCGCCGGCCCGACATAGCGATAGCCGCGTCGCGGCAGCGTTTCGATCCAGGATGCGCCGCCCGCCAACTGCTCAAAGAGCCGCCGCACTGCCGCAATCTGGACCGTCAGGTTGCTGTCCTCAATGGCCTGTCTGGGCCACGCCGCCTCGACCAGAGCTTCTTTCGGAACTGGCGTGCCCGCCTGTTCCACAAGTAGCGCAAGCAGCGCAACCGCCCGCTGGCCGAGCGGCGTCGGCTCGACGCCGTGGAATAGAATCCCGGTATCGGTGTCGAGGCGAAATGGGCCAAACGCAAGGCTTTTCGGCATTCCCGAAGAAGATACCGTTTGTGAATTTTTCGCAACGATTTCGGAACGGCTTCACGACTCGCCGAAACGGGGAGCGCATCTTGCGCCCGTGCTTGCGGAAGCAGCACCGAGCCAATGGAGGATCAGATGAGCGTCGCTCCCGTCATTCGTATGCCCCACGAGGATAAGGGGATCATGCTACGTAGCCATCCGATGGTGTTCCTCGTCACCGGCGAGGATACGAAACACACGAGCATGTTCGACTGGACGATCCCGGCCGGTTTCGCCACCGGCCTCCATGTTCATCGCGTGCAGGAGGAAACCTTCTACGTGCTTGACGGCGAATGCGTCTGGCAGGTGGGTGACAAGGCGATCCTTGCGACCCCAGGTACTTTCCTGTTCATTCCACCGGGGGTGCCGCACAATATCACCAATGTCAGCGAGAAGCCGGCGCGGGTGCTGATGACCGTCTCTCCGCCTGGGCATGAGCACTATTTCGAAGAGCTTGCCAAGCTGGCCGCAAACGGCTCTCCGGATCCGAAGGCGCTTGCTGACCTACGGGACCGTTACGATACCGATCAGCTCTCTACACTGACGACAAGCGCATAGGCGCAATTGGCGAAGGCCCGCTCCGGTGCAACCGCTACCGCCGGTGCCGTCGCCGTCGGTGACTGCTTTCAGCACCAGACGAAGCTGATCTCTACGGCCGACGTGCGGTGCTATGGCGCTGCCAGGCTCACAATTGCGCGCGGCGGCTAAGCGTTCATACGTTCTTGCATGGCCGACGGGCGCAACCAGGGTCGGAGTGGTCTGCTCTCCACGACCAAAAGGGAAGTTGCGCCACTTGGATCATCGCCAACCTTACCTCATCGACATCAGATCCGTCATGAGGCCGACCCTGACGATGAACTTTGGCGCAGGGGACTCCGGACAGCCGATGTCCTTTAACTGATCAGGCGTCAGGTCTTTTATCGCCCTGCGCGCTGCAATGGTTCGCTGCCACGCCGTGACGGCGGCGACCACCGTTGCCATGCTTTTCGGCGTTACGCCAGGCAGCTGACGTTTCGATGTGCGGGTCTCGGCGCAAGCTTGCGTGTCAGTCATTTTACTCTCCCGTTTCAGATTGCCATCGAAGCTTGTCACACGGGCGCTTTGCGGCTGTTCAGTCGGGCGTGAACCACGGAGGAAAGCACGGGGGGCTGCCGTTAAATCCGCGTTAAATCGGCTGCCGAAGATGCTATTGTGCTGCCAGCGCGTTCGAAATCTGGAGAGGGCTCGTGCGCATCCGGTTGCTTGGCGGTCTCGAAGTGACTTCCGGAGAGGGCCTGCCCGCCCGCTTCGCAACGCGCAAATCCGCACTTCTTTTTGCCGCTCTGGTCCTGGCGGGTCGTCGCGGCCACCATCGCGAGCAACTCTCTGAAGGGTTCTGGCCAGGACGAGGCGACGCGCAGGCGCGCAACAGTCTGCGTCAGGCCCTGGCCGATATCAGGCGATGGTTTCCCGCCGGCGGCGACGCGGCCATCTATATCGAGGGGGATCAGGAGACGGTGGCGCTGACAGCCAGTCTGGACGACGCGGATATTTGGCTCTTTGAGCGGAAGCTCGCCGAAAGCGCGACGGCGGACCTCGCCTTCGCCGCCGACCTCTACCGTGGCGATGTCCTGGCCGGTGAGGCCATTCCGGACGGTCTGGATGAATGGTTCAGCCCGTATCAGATCAGATACCGGCAGAAAGCGCTGCAATTGGTGGAGCGCCTGAGCCTGGCACAGCCTGAAGCCGGATCCGCGGATCAAGCGGCTTGCGAAGGGCTCGCGGAAAGGCTGCTCGCCTCGGATCCGACCGCGGAGGCAGCGCATCGGGCGCTGATGCGCATCCACGCTGTGAGGGGCCAGGAGAACGCGGCCTTGCGCCAGTTCGCGTCCTGCCGTGCGCTGCTGAAGCAGCATCTGGGCGTGGAACCCGAGGCACAGACGCAGTCACTGGCAGTGTCGCTGCAATCGCGGGGTGGAAATCGCCAGACCGCGGCGGTGCACGACACCGAGCCGTCTCAGATTGTGTCTGCCAGATCGCATGACCAGCCGTCGGTGGCGGTGATGCCCTTCGACAATCTCGGTGGAGCGGACGGCGAGTATTTTGCCGACGGCGTTGTCGAGGAGATCACCGCCGCGCTTTCCCGCATCCGGGACTTCTTCGTCATCGCGCGCCAGTCTGCTTTCACCTACAAGGGTCGCTTCGTCGACGTGCGAGAGGTCGGCAGGGAACTCGGCGTCGCTTACGTGGTCGAAGGCACTGTTCGGCGGGGCGGCGACCGGCTGCGCATTTCCGTGCAACTGGTCGATGCCGAGACGCGGGCGCAACTGTGGTCCGAGCGCTACGAGGGTGCGACCGAGGACGTTTTCGAGTTCCAGGACAGGATCGCGGCGCAGGTGGCCGGCGCCATCCATCCGGCCATCCGCGGCGCCGAGATCGAGCTGGCCAAGCGCAAGCCGCCGACCAGCCTGCGGGCTTATGATCTCGTCATGCGCGCCTATCCGAACCTTTGGGGCCGCCGCAAGGACACCAACAACCAAGCGATAGAGATGCTGCAAAAGGCGATAGCGATCGATCCGGCCTATGGTCGCGCGCATGCGCTTTTGGCATGGTGCCACGCCTCCAAAGCCGCGTATCTTTGGACCGACCAGCCGGAGTGGGAGCTGGAAAAGGCGCGCGCGGCGCTTGAGGCTGCGGGTTCGATCAGCGATGATCCAACCGCGTTGACCGCCGCCGGCTCGGCCATGAGCATGTGCGGCGACCAGGAGCGCGCCACCACCTTTATCGAGAAGGCTCTCAAGCTTGATCCAAACAATGCATGGGCATGGGCCCGCCATGGCTGGATCGCGATCTACAAGGGCGAAGTCGCTCGCTCGCCCGAACGATTCCAGCAGGCGATGACACTGAGCCCAATGGATCCGCTCACATTCAACATGAGGCTGGGCATGGCCACCGCCATGGCCAAGACAGGTTCTCTTTCCCAGGCGATCGCGATCGCCCGTGAGGTCATCACCGCCCATCCAGACATCATCATGTCCTATCGATACCTCGCCGCCTGGTCGGCAATGGACGGAGACCTGGAGACCGCCCGCTGGGCCGCTCGGAAGCTCCTGGCTGCCCAGCCGGGCTTCACGATCGAGCAATATCGGTCGCTGCCCTTCTTTAGACACATGCCGGAGTGGGCAGATCAGGTGGCCGAAGCTCTGAGGCTGGCGGGATTGCCCGAACGCTGACTAATGCAGATCGCGGGGTTCGACTTCGCATCGTGTGCTTCTGGCGCACGACGACCGCCCGCGCGGTCGCCTGCCACGTCAGCTTTCAGGAAGCCGCAAAGCTGATCTATACGGCCGGCATGGGGCGCGTAGCCGCCGTTCAGCACGTAGAACCATAGGGGGTTTCGTGCTGACCGTTCACAACCAGGGAGGCACGCGCCAGAAAGTCGATGCGTCCTCAAATTTTCTGGTCGTTGCATGGGTTGCTCCGACCGACTGCACTAGGGTGGCAAACCGACGTTCCAGAGCGACGCCCATGACCCCGGTTTTGCCGGGTACCTCTCTCAAATCCCAACAGAGTCCTGCTATGAGGGGGGTCGGCTTCTCCAAAATTGGGACATGGCATCGGGCGAGGCAAATCCTAAATTCTCAGTACGTGGCTCCCATCAGATGCGTGGATCGTGTACTGCGATGATACGTCGGGATCGAGGATCAGCGGATATGGAAGGGGAGGACCTGGGCGAGATCGCTGCCCGGTATATTCGGTTCGCCGATACAGAAGCCCACGGGCGCTCACCGCTCTTCGAGGAGTTTGCTCGTGCGGTCGCCGGGGACCGGGAAACGCTCGGCTTCCTGTCGACCTTGCCGGATATCAAGCGGCAGCCGAACCTTCTACTCGCAGTGGTGCGTCACCTGTTCGGCACGCCCGCAGGGTGGAGCGAGTTTCGCCGGGCGCTTCTGGCGCATCCCGATGCTGTCCGCTCGCTCATGCTCCAGCGTTCGACGCAAACCAACGAGCCGGGACGGTGCGCTTCACTGCTGCCCGTCCTGGCGCGGTTGCCGCAGCCGCTGGCTCTCCTCGAGGTCGGGACCTCCGCAGGCCTCTGCCTCATGCCCGACCTCTACAGCTACGACTACGGGCGCGCAGCGATCCGCGCACCCGCGACGCCCTCGGAACCGCCTGTCCTCCGGTGCTCCGCCAGCGAGACGACCCCGTTACCGACGGCTGCGCCGCAAATCGTCTGGCGGGCAGGATTGGACCTGAGCCCGATCGACGCTGCGGACCCCGCGCAAGTCGCATGGCTCGAGACGTTGGTCTGGCCGGAGCAGACCGCTCGGCTCGCCAATTTGCGGGCGGCCGTAGCGATCGCTGCCACGGTCAAGCCCCGGATCGTCAAGGGCGATCTGCGTGGGAGCGACTTCGTACGGCTCTGCTGCGAAGCTCCAAAGGACGCAACCCTCGTCGTCTTTCACACGGCCGTCCTCGACTACGTCTCCGACCCCGCAGACAGAGAGGCTTTTGCGGAGCAGGTGATGCGTCTCTCTCCTTATTGGGTATCCAACGAGTTTCCTCGCGTGTTCCCGTCCATCGCTGCGCGCGCCGGAACAAGCTGGCCGTCCGGCCGCTTCCTCCTGTCCGTGAACGGCTCCCCTGTCGCTTGGACTGACCCGCATGGCGCGTCACTCGAATGGATCGCGGACGAGGCTTAAGGACCCGGCCGATGCGGAGCACTTGCTCCAAGGCCTGCTGAAGGTCGGCCTCCCGAAGGAGCCGGGTGTCCGGTCCCTCCTATGACTGCGGACATTGACCGGCGTCGCATTGAATTTCTACAAATGGCGCTACTTGCTCGATCCCGTCGACGAGACGAATGGCAACATTCGACCCCTTTTTGGGGTCGTTCAGTTGCGAGCGTCGCATAACGCGATCTGGACCCGAAGGTAGACTAAGGGGCAAACTTCGAACATAGCACGGTATGTCAGCAGCGCATCAAGTAAGGTCCAATCTCATCCGAGCTCATGGATCGCTACACCCGGCACAACAGTCTTGGCGATCTCGCACAGGTGCTGATGATGCGTGAGGTAGATTACCTGACCGGCACTCGCCATTTCGCCAAACAGCCGGAAAACTTCCTCGGACCGGACAGGTCGAAGGTCTCCATAATGTCGTCGGCGATGAAGGGCACTGAGGGGCGAAACTGGGCGAACTCGTAGTATCCCGCCAGCCGCAGGGCCAAATAGAGCTGAAAACGCGCGCCCTTTGACAGCGCGTCGGCGACCTTGGACTGCCCGTCGCGCTGCAATGCGATGAGCACTTCGCCACCCTTCCCCGGTTGGGTTGTCAGGCCTGAGTACTGGCCGCGCGTCATAAGCGCGAAAGCGTCGGAGGCCCTCGCCATCATCCCGGAGCGATGACGTTCTCGATAGACGCGCAGCGCGTTCCCGGCGGCCATGACACCCAGTTTCAGTTCGATGTAGCGGATGGCCTTTTCTTCGATTTCCAGGAGGACGGTGCGCCGTTCGGCATCAATGCGGGCAACCGCGCTGTCGCCGCCAATGGCGTCCAGCTTGTCGGCCGCTCGCGTGAACGAATGAAGTGACTTCCTCTCAATCGCAGGAAGCGGTCCGGATCCTGCTCTTCACGGCGTCTTCCCATGGTCCAGCGCACCCATTTGTAGCACAACAGGTAGCGAAATGCGCCAAAACGGCGCAAGCCGAAGCACTCGATATGCAAATTTACACTGCAATTTCAATAAATTACGCGAGAAGCCGATGGTACCGTTGGCTGGGATCGAACCAGCGACCTCCGGATCCACAATCCGGCGCTCTAACCATCTGAGCTACAACGGCACATTCGCCAAGCCGGACCAAGTGGAAAGTTCGCTCTCCATGATCCGCTCTGTCGTGCGGCGATGCGTCCTTACGGGCTAATGGATCTTAATTCAAGACTTTTGCTAGGCAAAGGTCGCTTCCCCACAACTGCATCGACTTTTCGCCGGACAAAGAAAAAGGCCGGCGGGAGGAGGTGCCGGCCTTTTCCTGTTACGAGCCAGCGGGAGGAGGTGCTGGCTGGTCACCCCGGGGAGCAGAGGGAGGAGGTTCCGCCCGCCGGGTATTCCGTGATGGCTACCATCATACGCCTGATCGTTTTTAAGAAAATGCGACCTTTTGTTGCATCTTCAGATCATGCGTAAATGTTAGGCAACCTTGATTTCCTTCATCGCCTTCTCGAAGGCGGTCTTGATCGGCTTGGAGACTTCCTCGGCCGCCTTGGAGGCGACGGTCTGGAAGTCCTTGGCCTGCTCGACGGTCATTTCGACGCGCTTGCGCAGGAAGGCGGTCTGCAGCTCGACGACTTCCGACAGCGACTTGGCGCCGATCAGCGCTTCGAGATGCGAGAAGCCGGCCTCGGCATTGGCGCGCAGGGCGGAAATGGTCTTGAGCGACAGGTCGCTGGAAACGGTCTTGGCGGTCTCGTAGGTCGACTCCAGAGCCTTCTGGGTCTCCTCGGCACCGGTCTTCAGCTTGGCATAGGCTTCCTTCGACTGCTCAACGCCCTTTTCGGCGAAAGCGCGCATCTGGTCGGTGGCCTTGGAAGCGTCGAAGCTCGGGAATTCAACGTTTTCGATCGTGTCGGCAGTTTTGGTCCTGGACATTTTTTCCATCCTTGTCAGCAGCAGCGGCTTTGACAGAAAGCCGTCTCGTTCATGTATGATGGCAATATAAAGGCAAATTTTGTGCATTGCAATATCTTTGTTGCAGTGCACCATAAATTCTTTCGGGCGTTAACCAAGAGCCCAGAGATTCCAGCCTTTGCACGTTCTGGCTTGTGGACCTTCGCGCCGCCGGCTTTTATTAACAAAGCGTTAACTGCAAATTCGCTGCTCCGTGAGGGTTCGCCAAGCGCATGCCGTCCGAATATTCCTTCCTCGACGTCGCCGTGCTCGACGCGGTCCGCCAGCGCTTTGCCGCCGGCGACGCGATCGCGATCCTGTCGGCGGATCTGGAGCAGGTGATCTGGGCCAATGGGCCGGGAGCCGCGGTGTTCGGCTATCCCGACATCGAGGCCATCATCGGCGCTTCCGCGCAGCTGCCCTTGATTGCCAGGCGCCAGATCATGGCGACCAGCGGTTTTCCCGAGATCGGCCGCGACCGCGCCATCACCGTGCGGCTGGCAACCGGTATGACCAGCCGCGCTGTCGGCTTCCTGGCAAGCGCGGTGACCATGCCGGACGCCGAAAAGGCCATCATGCTGGCAGTGCCGGCGGCGCAGACGGGCTCGCGCAGCGCCAGCGAAATCGCCGCTCGCGCCATCAGCGGCCTTACCGAAGACGGCCATTTCATCGCCTTTGTCGATGCCAGCGGCGCCATCGAGGCGGCCTCGGAAGGATTTTCGGCACTGGGCATCTTGCCGGAGACGCTGGCGGCGCTGGTTGCCGACGTCGCAGCCGAGAGCGACCGCATCGTCAAGCGCCTCGTCCCCGGCGGCGCGGCCTCCTATCCGGCAGGGCTGGCAAGATTGACCGAGGAACGGCATCTGCTGGTGGTGATCGACGAGGACCAACTCGACGACATGGCCCCTGCCGACGACAGCGTCGTGGATGCGCAGATGCCAACTCAGGTAGAAACCGCGGAAAGCACGATTGCCCAGCCGGAACCGGACCAGGACAACCGACCGGCGATCGAAAGCGAACACCCGGCAATGGACGAACCAAGCGTTCCGGAAGCCGCCGAGACCGTCTCGGTGCCGGCGGCGTCCGAGAATGTCGATCCCACGAGGCTGCCTGCGGAGACGGCGGACAACGACCCCGGGACTGCCGGCGCTACGCCAGCGCAGCACGATCACTGGTATTTCCATGCCGGCGAGGAGGATGCGCAACAGACCGGCCGACCCGCTGCAGCCGAGCCTGTTCAGCCCGCTGTCGCCGTCGCGGAGGCCGCGGCGGAAAATCCGACGCGGCACGATACCAAGCCCGCCGCCCCTGTCGAACGCCCGGTCGTGCGGTCGATCGACATCGCGGCGCCGCTGCGCTTCGTCTGGCGCACCGATGCCGAGGGCAGGTTCAGTACGCTGTCCCCGGAATTCGCCGACATTGTCGGCAAGCCCGCCGCCGACGTGATCGGCAGACGTTTCAGGGACGTCGCGGCCACCTTCGGCCTCGACCCCTCCGGCGACATCGCCGGCTTGCTGGAACGACGCGACACCTGGTCCGGCCGCTCCGTTCTGTGGCCGGTCGCCGGCACAGATCTGAAGATCCCCGTCGACCTGGCGGCTCTGCCTGTCTATGGGCGCAGCCGTGCCTTTGAAGGCTTCCGCGGCTTCGGCGTTGCCCGCGCCGGCGACGCGGTCGTCGATCCGGAAGGCATCGGCATGGCGCTGGTGCCGAACGGCAAGGTCCCGGCGACGCCGGAGCCGCAAGCCGTCGAACCCGTGCCTGAACAACCGAAGGCTGAAGAGGCGAAGGCCGAGGAGCCGAAGCCATCTGACCCGTTCAAGGGCGAGGTGCCGGCGCTGACCATCGTGCCGAAACCGGAGCGGCGCTTTGCCGACAAGGTGATCCGGCTGGCCGAGCATCGCCAGCCAGCCAACGACAAGGGTCTGTCGACGCTGGAGCGCAGCGCGTTCCGCGAGATCGGCGAGCGGCTGAAGAAGGACAGTGCCCCGGTCGAGCCACCGGAAGCTGGGAAGCCCAGCCTCGACAGCTCCAAGGAACCGGCGACCGAGACACCTGCCGAAGCTGTGGTGGAGGTGCCGACTGCGAAGACGGAGGCCCCGGCAGTCGACGAGATCGCGTCAACCCCCGATGCCGCCGCGCCCGAAGAGCCGACGCCTGCCGGCGAAATCCGTGTAGCAGAGCCAGAGACCGGAACGGTCTCGGCCGAGCCAGAGACCGGAACGGTCTCGGCCGAGCCAGAGACCGGAACGGTCTCGGCCGAGCCAGAGACCGGAACGGTCTCGACCGAGCCATCCGAGACCGATGCCGAGGGCGAAGAGGATCTCGCGAGGCTTGACGGCGGTCATCCGGACGAAGGGGCTCATGCAAATCCCGCCGACACGCTGCCGAATGCGACAGGCTCTCTGCTCGACTATGCCGGTCGCGATGACGAAACCGGCCCTGTCGCGGACAACGGGGACGAGGCCCGGGGTTCCGAACCGGTTGCGGCTGAACCAGAGATGACCGAGCCCGTCGCGGCTGGTGAAGAGCCTGAAGCCACTGACGCGGCACATGACGCCGTCGACGACGACAGCATGACATCAGCCGATTTTCGCGACGCCGAGGATAGCGAAGATTGGGCGCAGCCCGACGAGGAAGCCACCGCGCCTGACGAGCAGGCGGTTGCCTCCACCGCGGAAGCCGCCAGCGCACCCGACGCCGCCGAGGCACGCGTCGAGCGCCCTCGCCTGCAAGTGCCGCCGCTCAAGGTCGAAGGGTTCGTGCCGTCGGCCTTTTCGGCCGGCGATGAGCACAGGGCTCCCGATACCTCGCTGCTCAGCAAGCTACCGGTGCCGCTGCTCATCCATTCCGGCGACCAGTTGCACTATGCGAACGAGGAATTCCTCAACCTGACCGGCTATGAGGCGCTCGACGACCTGGCGGATGCCGGCGGCCTCGGCGCGCTGTTTGCCGACCCCTACGCCGACGATGGCGCCTCCGACGGCACCGATCACGCGTTGCGGCTGAAGACTCGTGACGGACAGGAATTTCCAATCGAGGCCATTTTGCGCTCTGTCCCCTGGCGCGACGGCAAGGCGCTGATGCTGGTCGTGCGCCGCGCCGGCGAGGATGATGCGCCGGCGGCCCTGCATGTGATTGGCGACGAGCAGACGCAGCCCGACATTCCCGAGCTCAAGGCACGCATCGCCGAGATGCGCACCATCATCGACACCGCCACCGACGGCGTCGTGCTGATCGGCCGTGACGGCGCCATCCGCTCGATCAGCCGGCCGGCCGAAGCGCTGTTCGGCTTCGACAGCGACGAAGTAACCGGCAAGCCGTTCGCTTCGTTGTTTGCGATCGAAAGCCAGCGCGCGGCGCGCGACTATCTCAACGGACTGTCCGAGCCCGGCGTGGCGAGCGTCATGAATGACGGCCGCGAGGTGATCGGGCGCGAGGCGCAGGGGCGCTTCATCCCATTGTTCATGACCATCGGACGGCTGCCCAACGACAGCGGCTTCTGTGCCGTCGTGCGCGACATCACGCAGTGGAAGCGGGCCGAAGAGGACCTCACCCAGGCGCGTGCGGTGGCCGAGCGCGCCTCCTCGCAGAAGACCGATTTCCTCGCCCGCATCAGCCACGAAATCCGCACGCCGCTCAATGCCATCATCGGCTTTTCCGAACTGATGGTCGACGAGAAATTCGGACCGGTGGCCAACGACCGCTACCGCGACTATCTGCGCGACATCAACCGCTCGGGCAATCACGTGCTCGACCTCGTCAACGACCTGCTCGACATCTCGAAAATCGAGGCCGGGCAGCAGGAGATGGCCTACGAAGCGGTGTCGCTCAACGACACGCTGGCCGAGACCGTGGCGATGATGCAGCCGCAGGCCAATCGCGAACGCGTCATCATCCGCTCCAGCTTCGCCTCGCGGCTGCCGGAAGTGGTGGCCGATCTGCGCAGCGTGCGCCAGATCGCGCTCAACATCCTGTCGAATGCCATCCGTTACACCCAGGCCGGCGGCCAGGTGATCGTCTCGACTGCCTATGAGACGTCGGGCGACGTCGTCATGCGGGTGCGCGACACCGGCATCGGCATGAGCCAGGCCGAGATCGAACAGGCGCTGAAGCCGTTCAAGCAGATCAACGCGCTGAAACGCGGACGCGGCGACGGCACGGGCCTTGGACTGCCGTTGACCAAGGCGATGGTGGAAGCCAACCGCGCCCGGTTCACCATCAACTCGACACCGGGAGAAGGCACTCTGGTCGAGGTCGCGTTTCCATCGACCCGGGTGCTCGCGGAATAGAGCAATTCCGGGAAAACAGCCCGACCTAGAGCGGTTCACCCGTTTCACGGAAACGCCGAACCGCTCTATCCGTTTGTTTTGACGCAATTCCGGACGGAAAACCGTTTCACACTTTTCCTGGAATTGCTTTAAAGCGCATAGCGTCTGATCGGATTCAGGCGATGCGCTTTCGGTCTTTATGCATGTCGTTCTCCCAAAACCGGGACCACTTTTGGGCGACATGCATTGGCAAAAGAAAAGGCGTCCAAGAGGACGCCTTAAGAGATGGGATTGCTGTCACAACGGGGCTTGAGCGAATTCAGATCCTCGGGGGCTGAGGAACGGGATTTCTCCCTCAAGTTACATGCGACTATCGACGCCGGCCCTTAACAACTCCTTACCGGGCTGCCAAAAAATTTACCAATGTGTACCACTCATGAAATCTAGGTAAATTCTCGCGACATATTTGGTTAACCATGCCAGGGCGGTCATTCGGCCAGCTGCGGCAAGTTCTTGAACAGCTCCAGCGCCTCGGGGTTGGCGAGCGCTTCCTTGTTCTTGATGGCGCGGCCGTGCACCACGTCGCGCACGGCGAGCTCGGTGATCTTGCCCGACTTGGTGCGCGGGATATCGGTGACGGCGACGATCCTGGCCGGTACGTGACGCGGGCTCGCGCCGCTGCGGATCTTGGCGCGGATGCGTTTTTCCAGATCCTCGTCCAGTTCGACGCCCGCGGCCAGCCGCACGAACAGCACGACACGCACGTCATTGTCGAAATCCTGGCCGATGCACAGCGCCTCCAGTATCTCGGGCATCTGTTCGACCTGGTTGTAGATCTCCGCCGTGCCGATGCGCACGCCACCCGGGTTGAGCGTGGCGTCGGAACGGCCGTGGATGATCATGCCGCCATGCGCGGTCCATTCGGCGAAGTCGCCATGGCACCAGACATTGTCGAAGCGCTCGAAATAGGCCGCCTGATACTTCTTGCCCTCGGGATCGTTCCAGAAGCCGATCGGCATCGACGGAAAGGCCTTGGTGCAGACCAGTTCGCCCTTTTCCTGCCGGACCGGCTTGCCGTCGTCGTCCCAGACATCGACGGCGAGGCCAAGGCCGGGGCCCTGGATTTCGCCGGTCCAGACCGGCTGCGTCGGCACGCCGAGCACGAAGCAGGAGACGATGTCGGTGCCGCCGGAAACCGAAGCCAGGTGCACATCCTTCTTGATGCCGTCATAGACGAAGCGGAAATCCTCCGGCGACAGCGGCGACCCGGTGGAAGAAATCGCCCGCACGCTCGACAGATCATGGCTGCGGATCGGCTTGAGACCGGCCTTGCGCACGGAATCGATGAATTTGGCCGAGGTGCCGAAAAAGGTCATCTTCTCGGCATCGGCGAAATCGAACAGCACATTGCCGTCGGGGTAGAAGGGCGAGCCGTCATAGAGCAGCAGCGTCGCACCCGAGGCGAGCCCCGACACCAGCCAGTTCCACATCATCCAGCCGCAGGTAGTGAAGTAGAAGAAGCGGTCGCCGTCGGTGAGACCGGCATGCAGCCGATGTTCCTTGACATGCTGGATCAGCGTGCCGCCGGCCGAATGGACGATGCATTTTGGAATGCCGGTGGTTCCCGATGAGAACAGGATGTAGAGCGGATGCGCGAACGGCAGCCGCTCGAAACTGACAGGCCTGACGGCGAAGGGCGACAGCGCCTCTTCCAGCGCCACCGCCTTGTCGATGATATCAGCGACATCGCTCGAGGTGCCGAGATAGTCGACGACCAGAACCTTGCGCACCGTACCAAGCTTGGCCGCGACCGCGGCGATCTTGTCGGCGACCTCGATCGCCTTGCCATTGTACCAGTAGCCATCGGGCGCGATGAAGACGACAGGCTCGATCTGGCCGAAGCGGTCGAGCACGCCCTGCTCGCCGAAATCGGGAGAGCAGGACGACCAGACGGCGCCAATCGAGGCGGCTGCCAGCATGGCGGCGACGGTCTCCGGCATGTTGGGCATCATCGCGGCGATGCGGTCGCCCTTCTTCACTTTGAGCGACAGGAAAAGCTGCTGCAGGCGCGAAGTCAGCGCATGTAGCTCGTTCCAGGACAGCCGGCGCTCGACCTTGTCCTCGCCACAAAACACGATTGCCTCACTGGCGCCCGTCTTCTTCAGGAGATTCTCGGCGAAGTTCAGCGTCGCGTCGGGGAAGAAGGAGGCGCCGGGCATCTTGTCACCATCGACAAGCACGGTCTCGCCCCCATCGGTCCCCTTGTCGCCAACGATGCCGCAGAAGTCCCAGACCAGGTCCCAGAACGCCTCGCGGTCCTCGACCGACCAGTGGTGAAGGTCGGAATACGAAGAAAACACTGCGCCGGCTTTCGCTGCCGCGGCCTTCGTGAAAGCGGTCAGCGGCGCGGCGCCAATCTGGTCTTGCGTCGGGGTCCAGAGCGGTACTTCGGCAGCCATGATCGTTCCTCCACGGTCGCCATCGCTTATGCATATCGCAGCGCAGCAGAGCAAGATTTTGTTCGGTCGATGCGACCAGATGTGCGCAAATGCCATCGCCGGGCCATAAAGACTTGAAATGCGTCGGCCCTAAGTCGTAGTGACGACTGCAGTCGTATTGACGACTGGGGTTACACCCGTCAGGCGATTTTGTCGGAATGGAAGCATACAGGGCGATATGCCATCATCTTTGATCCGGCGCGGTATATGGGCGATCGGCGCTGCCGTGATCGTCATCGCGCTGGTCGTCGCCGCCCTGCCGCTGATCGCCTCCACCCGGATCGTGCGTGACCGCATCGCCTGGGAAATGAGTGCGTGGAGCGGCTTCCGGGTCGCCATCGAAGGCTCGCCACGCATCGAGGTCTGGCCGAAATTCCGGGCGATCCTGACCGATGTGGCGCTTTCGCAATGGACCGACACCGACGCGCCGCCGGTCGTCGAAGCCGAACGGGTCGAGGTCGACCTTTCCGCCATGGCGGCCTTGCGCGGCGATGTGGAGTTTTCGACGGCGCGGCTGGTGCGGCCGACGATCCGGGTTCAGCGCACGCCGACCGGCTTTTTCCTGCCCGCCGTCCCGACCGGCGGGCGCATCACGCGTTCCATCGACACGGCGCGCGGCGTCGTCAATGCCGACCCCGCCAAGCCTGACCTCGACAAGCTGCCGGCCGACACCTTCGGCACGGTGGAGTTCCGCGACGGCCGCATGGTGGCGTCCATCGCCGGCAAGGACGTCGAGATCCTGAGCAGCCTGTCCGGCCAGGCGAATTGGGCGGCGATGAACAGCAATGCGACGCTGTCGGCAACAGGGATATGGCGCGGCGAAAGCGTTGCGCTGGACGTCGCCTCGCCGAAACCGCTGGTGCTGTTTGCCGGCGGTACGGCGCCGCTCACGCTGTCCTTCAAGGCAGCACCCGCCACCTTCTCGTTCGACGGCACGGCCAGCATGTCCGAAAACGCCTATTTCGACGGCCAGGCGAAATTCTCGACACCCTCGCTGCGGCGAGTCCTGGAATGGTCGCAGGCCGGCCTTGCCCCCAGTGCCTCGATCGGCTCGGTCAGCATTTCGAGCAAGATCACGGCGACGGCCGGGCGCGTCAAGTTCGACAACACCGCGATCGCCCTGGACAACAATCCGGGCATGGGCGCGCTGGACCTCTCGCTTGGCGAGGCACAGCCGGTGATCTCCGGCACGCTTGCCTTCGACACGCTCGACCTCAGATCGTTCCTGTCGGCCTTCACGCCATTGGCGCCGACCGGTGGAGCGGGGCCTGGCGACATCGACACAAGTTTCGCCGACAAGATCAACCTCGATCTCAGGCTGTCGGCAGCGCACGCCACGGCGGGGCCTATCCAGCTGGCCGACGTCGCCGCCACCGCCCAGGTCAAGGATGGTCTTTCCGTCTTCGATATCTCCGATGCCTCGGCCTTTGGCGGCAACATCCAGAGCAGCCTTCGCTTCGACCGCAAGCCGGAAGGCTCGCAGGTCGAGATCCGGCTGCTGGCGTCAGACATCGACGGCGGTGCCTTTGGCACGGCGGCGGGGATGACCCGGCTGGTGCCTGTCGGCACGGGCACCGTCTCGGTGATCCTCAAGGGACCAGGCAGAACCTGGGACTCCATCTTCGACAATGCCGACGGCTCGGTCTCTGCGACCTTCGGACCGGGTGCGTTGAGCAAGTTCAACCTGCCGGCCTTCCTCAAGCATACCGAGCAAGGCGGCTTCTTCGCGCTCGACGACGTCTCCGACGGAACGCTGCCGATCGACGGTGCCGAGATCAAGGCCAGCATTTCGAAGGGCGTGGCGCGGATCGACAAGGCCGAAGCCAATTCGGCGAAATACAAAATCTGGCTGTCCGGGATCGCGTCCTACGCCGGACGAGGACTGGCCTTGTCCGGCGGTGTCATTCAGGCGGATCAGGCGGCGACGCAGGCCAATGGCCAGCAAGGCCCCAACCAGTCATTGTTCTTCGTCGGTGGGACGTGGAGCACGCCGTTCATTTCCCCGATCAGCCGCGGCGTTTCGGGGGAATAGGCCTTAGCGTCTCCAGGGAAAGCGCTACGCGCTTTTCCCGGGAAAACCGCTTCACACTTTTCCTGGAATTGCCTCAGCCGCGTTGTGCGGCCTGCTCATCGAGCTGGCGCTGCACCTCACGCCGCTTGTTGGCAAGCGAAGCGATGATGACGCCAACCGCGACAACGGCGATCAGTATGGTGCAGGCGGCGTTGATCTCCGGCGTCACGCCGAGACGAACCTGGCTGTAGATCTTCATCGGCAGCGTAGTGGCGCCAGGCCCGGACGTGAAGCTGGCGATGACCAGATCGTCGAGCGAAAGCGTAAAGGCCAGCATCCAGCCGGACACGATTGCCGGCATGATGACCGGCAGCGTGATCTGGAAGAAGGTCTTCACCGGCGTTGCGCCAAGATCCATCGCGGCTTCTTCCAGCGAGCGGTCGAAGCTGACGAGGCGCGACTGCACGACGACGGCGACGAAGCACATGGTCAAGGTGATGTGGGCGAGCGTGACGGTCAGGAGGCCGCGGTCGAGACCGATGGCGACAAAGAGCAGCAGCAGAGACAGGCCGGTGATGACTTCCGGCATGACCAGCGGCGCAAAGACCATGCCGGAGAACAGCAGCCTGCCCCTGAACCGCGTGTAGCGGGTCAAGGTGAGCGCCGCCAGCGTGCCGAGCACGGTCGCCACCGTGGCCGAAATGACGCCGACGCGGGCCGTTACCCAGGTGGCGTCCATCAGGCCCTGATTGTGGAACAGCGAAACGTACCATTTGGTCGAGAAACCGCCCCATACGGTAACCAGTTTGGACTCGTTGAAGGAGAAGACGATGAGCAGGACGATCGGCAGGTAGAGGAAGGCAAAGCCCAGCACGATCGAGGTGACGTTGAAACGGCTCCAGGTGGTGTTCATTTGTCCTGCTCCTGGGCGCGCGCCTGGGCCTGCTGGAAGAGCATGATCGGCACGGTCAGCAGCAGCAGAAGGATGACGGCCACTGCCGACGAAACCGGCCAGTCACGATTGGCGAAGAACTCGTTCCACAGCGTCTTGCCGATCATCAGCGTCTGCGATCCGCCGAGCAGGTCGGGAATGACGAACTCGCCAACGGCTGGGATGAACACCAGAAGGCAGCCGGCGATGACGCCGGGCAGCGACAGCGGAAAGGTGATCTTCCAGAACGCGCTGGTCGGCGGGCAGCCAAGGTCCTTGGCGGCCTCGATCAGCGAATAATCCATCTTTTCCAACGACGAATAGAGCGGCAGCACCATGAACGGCAGGTAGGAATAGACGATGCCGATGAAGATCGCAGTGTAGGTGTTGAGGATGATCAAAGGCTGGCTGATGACGCCTGTGGCAAGCAGCAGCTGATTGAGCAGGCCCTCGGGCTTGAGGATACCGATCCAGGCATAGACGCGGATCAGGAACGAGGTCCAGAACGGCAGGATCACCAGCATCAGCAATGTCGGGCGGATCGTTGCCGGCGCGCGCGCCATGCCATAGGCGATGGGGTAGCCGACGATCAGCGTCAGCACCGTCGAGATCGCGGCGATGATGACGCTGGTGACATAGGCGTTGAAGTAGAGGGCGTCCTGCGTCAGCCAGGTGTAGTTGTCGAAGCTGAGCGCGCCAAAGCCGGCGAAGAACCCGGAGATGCCGTCCCTGAAATCCAGCACCGGCGTATAGGGCGGCATGGCAATCGCCGTCTGCGACAGCGAAATCTTGAAGACGATGATGAAAGGGATGAGGAAAAAGAACAGCAGCCAGACATAGGGGATGATGATGACCAGGCGGCCGACGAAGGCCGCTCCCAGCCTGGCCGGAAGCGATCTGCCGGCATTGGTTGCAGGGGTTGAGGTGGCAGTGATGGCAGCATTCGACATGACCGCCCCTACCGTGTCAGCACGACGCCGGCGTCGGACCGGAACGACACCCAGGCACGGTCGTTCCATGTCAAGGGATCCTCGGCGATGCGTGCCGCGTTCATGGCGCTCGCCCGCACCATCTGTCCGTCATCCAGCCTGACGTGATAGACGGTCATGTCGCCGAGATAGGCGATGTCATAGACTTCGCCTTCAAGCGCATTCACAGCATCGGCCGGCTTTTTGGACGAGATCTTGATCTTCTCCGGCCTGATGGCGAACACGATATTGGCGCCTGCGGCCGTGTCGACGGCGTTGTCAACGACGATCTGGGCTCCTGTCGCACCCGCGATGCGCGTCGTGCTTGCGGTCCGCTCGGCGACCTTGCCCTCGAACATGTTCACGTTGCCGACGAAATGAGCGACAAAGCGCGATGTCGGGGCTTCATAGACTTCGGCCGGCGTCGCCACCTGCATCACCTCGCCCTTGTCCATGATGGCGATGCGATCGGCCATGGTCATCGCCTCTTCCTGGTCGTGGGTGACGACGACGAAGGTCAGTCCGAGCTCCTGCTGCAGGTCCATCAATTCGAACTGTGTTTCCTCGCGCAGCTCCTTGTCCAGCGCGCCGAGCGGTTCGTCGAGCAGCAGCACCTTGGGCCGCTTGGCGACCGAACGCGCGAGCGCGACGCGCTGGCGCTGGCCACCGGACAGCTGGTGCGGCTTGCGCTTGGCGAACTGTTCGAGCTTGACCAGCTTCAGCATCTCGGCGACGCGGGATGCGATCTCGGGCTTCGGCATGCCGTCCTGCTTGAGGCCGAAGGCAATGTTGTTCTCGACCGTCATATGCGGGAACAGGGCATAGGACTGGAACATCATGTTGACCGGCCGCCGATAGGGCGGGATGCCGCGCAGATCCTGACCGTCGAGAAGGATGCGGCCGGCTGTCGGTTCCTCGAAACCGGCGAGCATCCTGAGCAGCGTCGATTTTCCGCAGCCCGACGCACCGAGCAAAGCGAAAAACTCGCGCTCGAAGATGGTCAGCGACAGATTGTTGACGGCGGTGAAGTCGCCGAACTTCTTGGTGACATTGTCGAACTGGATGTATGGCTTGGCGTTCGGGTCGTTCCATGGCGCGAAATCCCTGCGGATGCTGCCAAGCGATTTCATGTCCCACTCCGTCCTGTTTCTTGCTTCTTGCCCCAGAAAGATTGGTCCCGGCAGGTGGCTGCCGGGACCGTATCGGATTGCTTATTGGCCGGTGACGATCTTGGTCCAGCTGCGTGTGATCAGGCGCTGGGTCTTGGGATCATACGGAGTGACCGTGTAGAGCTTCTTTATCGTCTCGGCATCGGGATAGACGGAAGGATCATCCAACAGGGCCTTGTCGACGAACTGCTGCGACGCTTTGTTGCCGTTGGCGTAGAGCACATAGTTCGACGATTTGGCGATCACTTCCGGCTTCATCATGTAGTTGAGGAATTCGAGCGCCTCGGCGACATGCGGCGCATCGGCGGGGATCGCCATCTGATCGAACCACATCTGCGCGCCTTCCTTCGGCACGGAATAGCCGATTTCGACGCCTTGCTTGGCCTCGACCGCACGGTTGCGGGCCTGGAACACGTCACCCGACCAGCCGACGGCCAGGCAGATATCGCCATTGGCGAGTGCGTTGATGTATTCCGAGGAGTGGAATTTGCGGATGTAAGGCCGGATCTTGAGCAGGGTCTCCTCGGCCTTGGCGATATCGTCAGGCGAGGTGCTGTTGGGGTCGAGACCGAGATATTTCAGCGCCGCCGGTATGATGTCGGCCGGTGAATCCAGCACGTAGACGCCACAGTCCTTCAACTTGGCCAGACTGTCGGGATTGAAGAACACATCCCAGCTGTCGATCTTGTCACTGCCGAGTGCCGCCTGCACCTTCTTGATGTTGTAGCCGATACCGACCGTGCCCCACATGTAGTTGACCGAGTATTCGTTGCCGGGGTCGTATTTGGCGGTTCGCTCCGCAACCGTGTCCCACATATTGGCAATGTTCGGCAGTTTCGACTTGTCGAGCTTCTGGAACACGCCGGCCTGGATCTGGCGCGCGAGGAAGTTGCCGCTGGGCACGACGACGTCATAGCCGCTGCCGCCGGCAAGCAGCTTGGTTTCCAGGATTTCGTTGGAATCGAAGGTGTCGTAGACGACCTTGATGCCGGTTTCTTTGGTGAAATCGTCGATGATCGAACTGTCGATATAATCCGACCAGTTGAAGACGTTGACGACGCGGTCTTCGGCATGGCCGCCGACGGTAAAAAGCGTCAGAAATACCGAGGTCGCCGAAAGCCAGAGCGCTTTGCGGATCATGCTATTCTCCTTTGGTGAGTGTTCCTTCGCCGGCTCTTCGCGAACCCCGCGCGGCCGGGCATTTGTTTCAGACTATTGAGCTTTCCAGAAAGCGACAAGCGCGAACCGCCGACACCATGCAGGCGGTTCGATGAGCGGCAGGTGATGGCTCTGTGTCTCTGCAGCGGCCCGGGTGGCGTGCCGATGCCGTCAAAGGCTTTCGCCGTGGCGCGGGCAGAGATACGACGATGTGATCCGGTCTCGATCTGACCGGCAGGGAGACTTGGCAAGATACGCCTGTCTTGTTGTTGCCGTAGTCTCAGCCTGCCCGCGCGGCAGCGAATTTGTCAATGGCAAAGCTGCACGCCGCATCAATTAGGCGACGGCACCCCGGTGACCCCCGCGCGCTCGGGCCGTGTCTGGCGCTTGAATTCGAGCCCGATATGGACGAGCAGGGCCGTGACCACCACCGCGCCACCAAGGATGGTGCGTCCCGACGGCACCTCGGAATGGACGAGCCAGACCCATATCGGGCCGAGGATCGGTTCGAACGTGCCGAGCAGTGCGCCGACGGCCGCCGGGATCAGCCGCGCGCCGGTGGCGAAGAAGACAAGGCCGAGACCGAGATTGACCACGCCGAAGGCAAAGAGAAAGCCCATGTCGCTGGCTGACACGGCGAATGTCGATGCCTGCGAGGCAGCAAAGCCCGCCGCAAGCATGGTGCCGAGGCAGGTCGCCGGCGTCATGCGCACGCTGGAAAACCGCCGGGTGATGACGGTGGCGATCGAGAACATGAGCGCGATCAAGAGCGCCAGCCCGTCGCCTATCGGCGAGACTGCGCCATCAAGGGATTCCGACACCATGATGGCGACGCCGGCGATGACGGCGGCAATCGCCAGCCAGGTCGCGACAGTCACCCGTTCGCGAAACAACGCCCAGGCAAACAGTGCCGCCAGAAGCGGCACACCCGCCTGCATCAACAGGATATTGGCGACGGTGGTGTAGGCAAGTGCGACGACGAACGCGGTCGATGCGGTGGCGAAGCAGGCTCCGACGGCAAGGCCGGGCAGACCCATGTCGCGGAACAATTTCAGCATGCCGCGCCAGCCGTCGCGCCAGGCCATGAAGCAGATCAGGAAGGCCGCCGCCCAGACGGAGCGCCAGAAAATAACCGTCCAGCTGTCGCCGACGGTGATGAAGCGGGCAATGGTGCCGCCGAAACTCCACATCAGCGCCGAAAAGAACACCAGAAGCATGCCGGCGCGTTCCTCGCGCGGCGAAACGGCTGGCGATGCGATATTGGTCATGGCTGCCACTGTCTGCGTTTCCGGCGCTGCACGATGCGCAATGGACGACAGAACCGTGCCATTTTCGCCTAATGCATCGGCGGCGATCGGGCGTGATCCAGCTGCACGTTCCCTTTGGCGCACTGGCGAGACGCCTGGACCCCCACCTAGAGCGGCTCACCGTTTCACGGAAACGCCGAACCGCTCTATCTGTTTGTTTTGACGCAATTCCCTGAGGGAAAGCGCTACGCGCTTTTCCCGGGAAAACCGTTTCACACTTTTCCTGGAATTGCTCTAGGAGGAAGTGTTCTTGTTGCCTCGAACGAGCCGCCAAAGGCCGGCCAACGGAATCAGGAGAATCAGTCCGAATTTCTTCAGTGCGATGAGCGCTACCGCCAGCAGGCCAGCCTTTGCCGCCAACTTGCCAGCTATGAGGCCTCCAATGCCGACTGCCGCGACCGTGTCGAAGCCCGGCCTGAAATCGACGTACTTCTTGCCGGCATTGAAGGTAGCAAGGCCGAGCACTTCGTCCAGGCTTTGCCTTATCTCCGGCAATTGCTCCACCGTAGCGATATAGCTCATCACGAAAACGCCCTCTCTGCCGAGAAAACGCACATCGTAGTTGAGCGTATGGACAGCTTCGTCGCCGAACTGCAGCTCCTTGGCCCAGTGCAGACGCTTGTTGACGGCATCGTAGACAGGCGGCGAGGCCCAACCGACCAGCGTAACGGGCGGAAAGCCATCCTTCACTCGCTGGTCATTGGCCGACAAGGTGTCCGCCTGCATGCTGCGCAGCAATTCGCCGTAGTCGATGGATTTGGCGTCGTTATCGTCCACGTAGCCTATTTTCTCCCAGCGCAACTCTATTCCCCAATTGTTGTCGGCAATGGGATCGTATGCCGCGGGAAAGATCATGCCGAGCGAGTCGACACCGGAATCGGGTGGGTTGCTCCAGGCCTCGGTCAGGACGGCGACCGTGTCCTTCTTGTTTAGAAGTAGAACTTGCCCTTGAGGTCCAGACGCACACCTTCGGCGAGGTCTATCGCGCCGGTTTTCGGATCGATCTTGTCGAGGAATGCCTTGCCGGCGTCGTTGTACTTTTGGTAGGACTTGAAGAAAGTCGACGACTTTTCCGCGGAGGCAGGTCCGACTGAAAAAGCGAGTGCCAAACTTAGCCAAAAAACTGTCTTGCCCATCGATGATCCCCCGATCTTTATGTGACTGCCTTTTGATATCCTGTCGCCAATGTTCAAGCAATATTGTAACCGTTACGCCGCAATCGACAGCCAGGCGTCTTTCGCAAGTACACACATGGTGTAGTTGTTCCGCGAAGAAATCGTGACTTACTGGAAGTCGAAGGCACTCAAGCCGGTCACCATCTCGTCGAGGCCGAGCGGACGCGTCACCGGCGGCTCGGCGCGCGCCAGGCAGCCGACGCGTTCGCAAAGCCGGCAGGCGGGTCCGACCGGCGTCGCCGCGCCGGGAAGTGCCGCGCCATAGACGATGTCGTCGCGAAAGCCGATGTCGCAACCAAGCAGCAGCGCCGTGCGGCGCGGACGCTCCGAGAAGGCGCCCTGCGGTCCTTCCAGTGTGCGGGCGATGCACAGGAACTCGGCGCCGTCGGGCATTTCCACCGCCTCGACGAAGATCTGGCCGGGCTGGGTGAAAGCGGCATGCACGGGCAGCTTTGGACAGCCGCCGCCGAAGCGGCTTTGCGGAAAGCCCTGACTGCCGGCCTTGCGGAAGCGGTTGCCGGCATTGTCGACCTCCAGCATGAAGAACGGCACGCCGAGCGCGCCCTGTCGCTGCAGCATGGTCAGCCGGTTCGCCGCCTGTTCGAAGGAGACGCCGAAGCGCGAGCGCAGAACGTCGATGTCATAGCGGGCGCGCACGGCAGCCGCATGAAAGGCCTGGTAGGGCATCATCAGCGCGTGCGCCGCATAGCGGCCGAGTTCGAAACGGGCGAGACGGCGGGCCTCGTCCGTGGTCAATTTGAGCGCCTGGATCTCGCCGGCGACCGCAACCGTCATACGGATCAGGCAAGCCTCCATCGCCACCTCGCGCAGCTGGTCGAACGGCGACAGGCGTTCGGACAGGAACAGGCGCTGCGAGTGCCGATCATAGCGGCGGCGCCAGTTCGGCATGGTGGCGACCGGCAGCACCTTGACCACGATGCCGTATTCGCGCTTCAGCCAAGCCTTCAACGCACCGAACAGATCGTCGCCGGGATCGAGCACCGAGGTGAACGCCGCGGCCTCCTCCTCGAGCACAGCGAAATGGTTGGGCCGGCGCTCGAAGATCTCGTGCACCTCGTCGATCGGCAGGCGGGCGCCGGAAAGCGCGGTCGCCCGACCTTCGCGCGCCAAGAGCTCGTTGAGATCGGACAGGCGCTCGGCCTGCTCGCGATAGGCGCGGAACAGTTTTATCACCGCCGCGGACGCATTGGGCGCGGCCTCGGCAAGCTCGATCAGTTCCTGGTCTCCCGGCAACTCGCCGACCAGCAGAGGGTCGGTGAACACTTCCTTCAAGGCAGCGACGGAACCCCTTGCCTCGCCCTGCAGTTCGTGCGGATCGACCTTGTAGACGGAGGCCAGTTTCAGGATCAGCTGCACCGTCAGCGGCCGCTGGTTGCGCTCGATCAGGTTGAGATAGGACGGCGAGATGCCGAGCCCCTCGGCCATCGCCGTCTGCGTCAGGCCCTTGGCGTTGCGGATGCGGCGGATCCGCGGCCCGGCAAAGATCTTCTGGTCAACCATCGACTGTCCTTGACAAGAATTTACACAACTTTCGCGGCAATCTCGCTTCGCCCCAACTTTTACAATCATGACAAATTTACAGCGACCCCCTGTCAAACGCAACACAGGTTTTCTTTTATTCTCAGCGGGTTTTCCTGATTCTCCTGGCCAATTTCGCGTTGCAATGTAAATTCAGTCATATTCCGGCGCGCTGATGATTGGTGCCCGGACACGGGTGCAGCAATCCTTTGGAGTGACCAATGACTGATTTTTACAACCTCGTCCCATCGGCGCCGGAAGGTCGCTTCGACGGCATCGAACGGCCCTACTCTCCGCAGGATGTGAAGCGGCTGCGCGGTTCGGTGCAGATTCGCCAGAGCCTCGCCGAAATGGGCGCCAACCGGCTGTGGAAGCTCATCCATGAGGAAGACTTCGTCAACGCCCTCGGCGCCATGTCCGGCAACCAGGCGATGCAGCAGGTGCGCGCCGGGCTGAAGGCGATCTACCTGTCGGGCTGGCAGGTTGCCGCCGACGCCAACACGGCTGGCGCGATGTATCCGGATCAGTCGCTTTATCCGGCCAATGCAGCGCCCGAACTGGTCAAGCGCATCAACCGCACGCTGCAGCGCGCCGACCAGATCGAGACCTCCGAAGGCAACGGGCTTTCGGTGGAGACCTGGTTCGCGCCGATCGTCGCCGATGCGGAAGCCGGTTTCGGCGGGCCGCTCAACGCCTTCGAGATCATGAAGGCATTCATCGAGGCGGGCGCCGCCGGCGTCCACTACGAGGATCAGCTGGCGTCGGAAAAGAAGTGCGGCCATCTCGGCGGCAAGGTGCTGATCCCGACCGCGGCGCACATCCGCAACCTCAACGCCGCGCGCCTGGCGGCGGACGTGATGGGCACGCCGACCCTGGTCGTCGCGCGCACCGATGCGGAAGCCGCCAAGCTGCTCACCTCCGACATCGACGAACGCGACCAGCCTTTCGTCGACTATGGCGCCGGGCGCACCGTGGAAGGCTTCTATCACGTCAGGAACGGCATCGAGCCCTGCATCGCCCGCGCCATCGCCTATGCGCCTCACGCGGACCTGATCTGGTGCGAGACCTCGAAGCCGGATCTGGCACAGGCCAGGAAATTCGCCGAGGGCGTGCGCAAGCATCACCCCGACAAGCTGCTCGCCTACAATTGCTCGCCATCGTTCAACTGGAAGAAGAACCTCGACGACGCGACGATCGCCAGGTTCCAGAAGGAGCTCGGCGCGATGGGCTACAAGTTCCAGTTCATCACGCTCGCCGGCTTCCACCAGCTCAACTATGGCATGTTCGAACTGGCGCGCGGCTACAAGGCACGGCAGATGGCGGCCTATTCAGAGTTGCAGGAAGCGGAGTTCGCGGCGGAGGCCAATGGCTACACCGCGACCAAGCACCAGCGCGAGGTCGGCACCGGCTATTTCGACGCCGTGTCGATGGCGATCACAGGCGGCCAGTCGTCGACCACCGCCATGCATGAATCGACCGAGCACGCGCAATTCAAACCGGCCGCCGAATAGCGAACAGAAGAGCACTGAGGAAACGCCCAACAGGGCTTGAGACACAAGGAGAAGACCAATGGCATCGATAAGCCGCGTCAAGGAACGCGCCGAAGAACAGTCCACGACGATGAGCGTCGACCAGCAGGCGACGATCCGCATGCTGGCCAACGATCTGCACCGCCTCAACCAATCGGTGATGAAGGCGGTCGAGGCAGGCGTCTCGGTGGAGCTCGTGCGCTCGGCACGGCATCACGGCGGCGACGGCAACTGGGGTGATCTGCTGATCCCGGTGATCGTCACGCAGCAGAGCCGCGGCTGATCGAATTCGTACAACCGACCCTTCACCTGCGCTGTCTCTGCGCAGGTGAATTTTCTTTTTATGAAACTCGCCTGTGGACAGGTCAGTACAGTAGCGTTGCTTGAAATTCACTGCTCACGGGATGATTTCGCGGCCTTTTATTTCAACTTGACATGGGCGGCGATCTCACGCCAATTGCTCCCCAGATTCAACTCTGCATTGAATAGGGGCGAGCTTCTTGGCCGACTTGTGTGCCCGGTGAATCGCGAAGGCGAGACTCCAAGACATCCGAATTTGGTTGCCCGCGGATCGAGCGCCGAGACGATCCGTGATCCGTCGCAGGTGCTTGTCGTCGGGAGATCGCCAATCAATCGCGTGGTGATTTCGAAGATCGTCGAGCGATCCGGGCTCAAGCCAATCTCGGAATCCCCCGACACGGCGGCAAGGATCTTGCGGTCGCTCATTCCCGGTGCCGTTGTCCTTGATGGCGGCGCCGACAACAAGGACTGCGACAATCTGATGTCCAGCATCGACGCGTTGCGGCGGACCTCGGGTACATCGCTGCCGCCAGTGATCCTGCTTTCAACAAAGAACGGCACGCCGGAAAGCCTGGGCCTGTCGAGCGTCATCGACGCGGTGGTCGCCAAGCCGATCACACCCGAAAGGCTGCAACCGGTGATCGATCGCCTGATCAACGGCTAGAGCAATTCCAGAAAAGTGTGCAACGGTCTTCCCGGGAAAAGCGCATAGCGCTTCCCTGGGGAATTGCGCAAAAACAAATAGGCAAGCCCTGCGATCAGCCCGGATTGCCGATGCTCTCGATCAGTCCGGGCAGCTGTCCGAGATCGGATATCTGGCGGAACCGTGGCTCGGCTACCGGAGCTTCGACATGCTCCAGCACCCAGGTCAGTTCATGCGGTACATGGACACCCCAACCGCCGGCCTCGATGGCCGGCACCACGTCCGACTTCAGCGAATTGCCGACCATCATGCTTTTTGCCGGACCATCGCCGTGGCGGCTGAACAGGCGGGCATAGGTGGCGGCACTCTTGTCGCTGACGATCTCGATGGCGTCGAACAGGTCGCCCAGGCCTGACCCAGCCAGCTTGCGCTCCTGGTCGAAGAGGTCGCCCTTGGTGATCAGCACAAGGCGGAATGCGCCGGCAAGCTTCTCGACAGTCTCGCGCGCATGCGGCAGGGCCTCGATCGGATGGCTCAGCATTTCACGGCCGGCGTCGAGAATCTCTGATATGACCGAGGCCGGCACACGGCCTTGGGTGACCTCGATCGCCGTTTCGATCATCGACAGCGTGAATCCCTTGATGCCGAAACCATAGACGGCAAGGTTGCGCCTTTCGGCCTCCAGCAATCGTGCCGAGATCTGCTCCGCTTCGCCATGATCGGCAAGCATAGTCGCGAAGCGCTTCTCCGTCATGCGGAAGAACTGCTCGTTCTGCCAGAGCGTGTCGTCGGCATCGAAGCCGATCGTCGTCAGTTTGCTGTCGTGCCGCATGCAATTTCTCGGTTCTCGATTGAGATTGGGACGGCCGAAACTAAGCCGATTGGCGTGATTTTCAACCGCATCGGCGAATGCTCGGCGCGGCTCCCCTTCCCTTCCATAGGGGCGCACAGCTATACTCGACAATCCGCAACCCCAATCTGGTGAATGATGCCGCCTGCAAAAAAGGAAGTCCGTCCGTCGAGCCGCGGAGGACGGGCGCGCACGCCTGCCTTCGTGAAAAACCGACGTGGCGTCAAGAACTGGAAGGAAGTCAGCGCCTGGCTGGAATGGCGCGGCATCGAGGACATCGAGTGCATCACACCTGATCAGGCCGGCGTCGCACGCGGCAAGATGATGCCATCGAAGAAATTCACCTCCAACACCTCGCTGGCATTGCCGTCGGCCGTGTTCATGACGACGATTTCCGGCGGCTACCCCGAGGATGGCAACGGCTTCCATTATCCCGAGGACGACGGCGACCTTAAGCTGATGCCGGACCTGTCGACGCTGACGGTGGTGCCCTGGGAAGAAGACCCGACGGCCGCGGTCATCTGCGACCTTGTCCATCAGGATGGCCGCTCGGTCGAGTTCACGCCGCGCAACGTCTTGAAGCGCGTGCTTGCCGCTTACGACAGGCGCGGCCTCAAGCCGGTGGTGGCGCCGGAGATCGAATTCTATCTGGTGCGCAAGAACCCCGATCCGGACTATCCGCTGACCCCGCCGGTCGGCCGTTCTGGGCGCGCGATCGGCGGCGGCGCCGGCTATTCGATCGCCGGCGTCAACGAATTCGACGAACTGATCGACGACATCTACCATTTCTCCGAAGGTCAAGGCCTGGAGATCGACACGCTGATCCATGAGGAGGGTGCCGGTCAGCTCGAAATCAATCTGCGCCATGGCGACCCGATCGAGCTTGCCGACCAGGTGTTCATGTTCAAGCGCACCATTCGCGAGGCGGCGCTCAAGCATGAGATCTATGCCACGTTCATGGCCAAACCCATCCAGGGGCAGCCTGGCTCGGCCATGCACATCCATCAGTCGATCATCGACAAGAAGACCGGGCAGAACATTTTTTCGGCGGAGGACGGCTCGGAAACCGAGGACTTCTTCCATTTCATCGGCGGCATGCAGAAGCATGTGCCGAACGCGCTGGTGATGTTCGCGCCCTATGTCAATTCCTACCGCAGGTTGACGCAGGCGGCGTCGGCTCCGGTCAACAACAAATGGGGCTATGACAACCGCACCACGGCATTCCGCGTGCCGCGCTCGGACCCGGCGGCACGGCGTGTCGAAAACCGCATCCCCTCCTCCGATGCCAATCCCTATCTGGCGCTGGCGGCATCGCTTGCCTGCGGGCTGATCGGCATCACCAACAAGATCAAGGCCGAGCCTCCCGTGCTGACCACCGCCAACGCGGCCGAAATCGACCTGCCGCGCAGCCTGCTGGAAGCCGTCGACCTGTTCGAGGGCGATGAGGAGCTCTGCGCGCTCCTGGGCAAATCCTTCGCCGCCACCTATGCCGCGATCAAGCGGGCGGAGTTCGAGACGTTCATGGAAGTGATCAGTCCGTGGGAGCGGGAGTATCTGTTGCTCAATGTTTGAGGGGAATAGGGGAGTAAGGCAGTAGGGCAGTAGGGTGACAGACGATGGGGAAGATCGAGTCGTACAGGGATCTGATCGTCTGGCAGCAGGCAATGGACTTGGCGGTATCAATCTACGAGGCGACAAAGCCTGGCCGAAAGAAGAACTCTACGGAATGACAACTCAGCTTCGTCGGGCAGCTACCTCAGTGCCCGCCAACATCGCTGAGGGTTACGGTCGAGAGAGCCGAGCTTCCTATCAGCAATTTCTGAGGATCGCGCAAGGATCCCTTAAGGAGCTGGAGACTCATCTACTGATTGCGCAGCGCGTTGGAATCGCCTCCCTTGAGGCAGTCGAACCTTTGATGACCCGCAGCGAAAGCGTTGGGACGCTCTTGCGACTTCTGATCCGCAAATTGTCACCTGAATAGCTCCTACCTACTGCCCTACTGCCCTACTGCCCTACTGCCCTACTCCATTGAGAATCATGCCCTACCAATCCCCGATCTCTCCCGGCCGTTCCTGGTATGAAGACACCGCCGGACCACGGCCTGAATACCCGGCGCTGGACGGCGACCGGACATGCGACGTGGTCATCATCGGCGGTGGTTTCACCGGCTTGTCGGCGGCTGCGCAACTGGCCAAGGCAGGCACCAACGTCGTTTTGATCGAAGCGCATCGCTTCGGCGATGGTGCCTCCGGGCGCAATGGCGGCCAGCTCGGCACCGGCCAGCGCGCCTGGGTCGAGGAAATGGAAGCGGAGTACGGCTTCTCCCGCGCCAAGGCGCTGTTCGATCTTGCCGAAGAGGCGAAAGCCCATCTCCTTGAATTCGCCGCCGCCAACCAGATCGATATCGACTATATGCCGGGCCAGCTCTCGGTGGCGCACAAGCCGCGCTATGTCGACGACTACAAGGCGCATGCCGAGATCATGGCAAGCCGTTTTTCCTACCCGCATATTTCCTTCATGGATGCGAAGGAGACGGCGGAGCGGCTGGGCTCGACCGCCTATTTCGGCGGCACGCGCGACACCGGCACCGGCCACATCCACCCGATGAAGCTTGTGATCGGCACGGCGCGGGTGGCGGCGCAAGCCGGCGCGCGGCTGTTCGAAGAGACACCATCGAACGGCATCGTTTCCAGCGGCGGCAAGGTCAAGGTTTCGACACCGAGAGGCACAGTGACAGCGCAGAAATGCCTGATCGCGGTCAACGCCTATGGCGGCACGCTCGAACCGGTGAGTGCCGCGCACATCATGCCGATCGGTTCGTTCATCGGCGCGACGGTGCCTCTGGGCGCGGACTCGAAAGTGCTGCCGGGCGGCGAGTCGGTTGACGATTCCCGCTTCGTTGTGCGCTATTTCCGCAGATCGAAGGACGGGAGGCTGCTGTTCGGCGGACGCGAGGTCTATGGCGTCAACGATCCGAAGGATATCCACATCCACATCCGCCGTCAGATCGCGGACCTCTATCCGGCACTCAGGGATGTCGAAATCACGCATGGCTGGGGCGGCTATGTCGGCATCACGGTGCCGAGAAAGCCGTTCGTGCGCGAAGTGATGCCCAATGTGATCTCGGCCGGCGGCTATTCCGGCCACGGCGTCATGTTGGCGAACTTCTTCGGCAAGCTCTATGCCGAAACCGTCGCCGGCAACCGTGACCGGCTGAAGCTGATCGAGGATCTGAAAATCCCGCCGTTCCCCGGCGGCCGGCGCTTCCGCACGCCGCTGCTGTTCCTGGCGCTCAACTGGTTCGCGCTGCGGGATCGGATCTAATGCATGTCGCGCAAAAGCGCGTCGCCTGAATCCGTTCAAACGCGACTTTAGTCGCTCTGATCCAATGTCATTCCAATGTCATAATGTAATATTTGTTGCCTGAGCGACGCATTGCGGAATTCCCGGCAAAGGCGCAGAATCCGCTATGCTGGCGTACTGATGCCACAATTGCGGGCGAAAGGTGCCGCTTCTGGGCGATTGTTCGGGGATTGCTGCGGGCCTGCCCGCGTTGATTTTGGGACCGATGCTGATCGAACACGCAACTTGCGATATTTGATCGAAAGAACATCGGCCCGCTTATGGAGGTGGCAAGAGTGAAAGAGCCCTTCAGTTTCGGTGCTCCGGAACGTCGGCGCTTTGCCATGCAGTTCGGATACGACATGCGGCCGTCCTTCTGGCAGGAAGTCCGTTCGAACTCGCATCTGGTGATCGCCGCGGTCGGCACCGCCGCACTGCTTGGCGTCGCCGCGGTGGCGCTGTGGCTGGCATTGCCGGCCAATGAAAGGCAAGCGGCAGCGAGCCCCGAGCAGATCATTCCAACCATTCCGGTAAAGACGACGAAAATAGCTCCGGCGGGAGCTGCAGTGGCTGCGGCAGCCGTGCCGCAGGCGGCGCCCAAGTCCGACAAGATTTCACCGACCGTGGCGGCCGCGAAAGCCACCATACCGGCGCTGCCAGCCAATGATCCGCGCTGGACCAGTTCGCAGACGAAAGCCGCGTCCGCCGCCGGTACGGCTGCTCCCGGCCAGGCGGCGAACCAGGCTGAACAAGCGCCGGACAAAGCCGCGGCAGCATTCGCGCAATCGGCAGCCGATACCGATGCCAGCACCGAACTTGCCAAAGTCGCCGCGCCCGCCGCGGCTGCGGGCAGCCATCCCGATAGCGCGCAAACCGCCGCCATCCCCGCGGTGCAGCCGCAAGTGCCGCCCGAGCAGCCCGCAGCGGCGGAAGGCGACGACAGCCAGGCCAAGACGAAGCCACGCAAAGTCGCGACCGCCGGGACCGGACGGATTCTGCGGCCCGTGACCATGCGGAGCGGCCCGAAGAAAAATGCGGCCGCTATCCTCACGGTGCCGGCCAAAACCTCGGTGCAAGTGATGAGTTGCAAGAAGTGGTGCCAGATCACCTACAACGGCAAGACCGGCTGGATCTACAAGAGCTATCTCAAGACCGGCGCCTGACGCCTGTCACGACCCAGCCGAAAGGCTGCACCGTGGGGGCCCTCTGATTTGCGCATGACCCCGAAAATCGGTACCGATTTTCGGGGTCATGCGTTGGCGCTTTCAGATGCAGCGCCCGCCGTCCACTTCCAGCGCCACGCCGGTGATGAAGGCGGCTTCGTCCGACGCCAGCCAGAGTGCGGCGTTGGCGATGTCGAGTGGTGTCGAAAGCCGGCCGAGCGGGATCGATGCGCGGAACTTCTCGCGCATTTCGGGTGTGTCGGCGCCCATGAATTTCTCCAGCATGGCGGTCTCGCCGGCGACCGGGCAGAGGCAGTTGACGCGGATGTTCTTCGGCGCCAGTTCCACCGCCATCGACTTGGTGGCGGTGATCGCCCAGCCTTTCGACGCATTGTACCAGGTGAGGCCGGGCCGCGGCCGCAACCCCGCGGTGGAAGCCGTGGTCAGGATGACGCCGCCGCCTTGCCGATCCATGATCGGCACCACGGCGAGGGCGGCGTGATAGATCGCCTTCATGTTGACGGCGGTGATCAGGTCGAAGGTTTCCTCGTCGATATTGAGCATGTCGCCGTTGCGATGGGTGTAACCGGCATTGTTGACCATGATGTCGATGCGGCCGAAGGCGCTTTTCGCGGCATAGACCATCTCGTCGAATTCGGACCGAAGCGAAACATCGGTCTGGGTCCAGATCGCAGCGTCGCCGATCTCGCCGGCAACGCGCTCCGCGCCCTTGGCGTTGAGATCGGCGACGACGACCCTGGCGCCCTCCTGCGCGAAGCGCCTGGCCATACCCTCGCCAAAGCCCGACGCCGCACCGGTGATGACGGCAACCTTGTTTTCCAGACGCATGCTTTTCCCGCTCATTGCTGGTGACGACCGACCGGCGCGCCGATGGCGCATATCCGCGCAAGGCCAGGGCTTGTGACCGGGTTGGTCGAAAGATGTGCGGCCATCGCCGATTTCTCCTTTGGCTTTCGCTTCGATCCCGCTCTATGCTGCAACTGCGAAGGCTTCCGGAGCCGCGCCTGTCGACAAGCCTCCAGGGTATCGGACTGTCAAGAGGCAGGAGCAACACTCAGATGTGACACCATGGCACTGGAAAATTTAAATCGATTAGATTATATCAGCCGCGTACTCGCGACCGGCGTCAGAGCGGACAGACCATGACCAGCCAGATCATCCCCGTCGACCCTTTCGACTTCATCATTTTCGGCGGCACCGGCGATCTGTCGGAACGCAAGCTTCTGCCGTCGCTCTACCATCGCCAGCGTGATCACCAATTCTCCGAGCCGACCCGCATCATCGGCACGTCGCGCTCGAAGATGACCGACGAGGAATTTCAGGCCTTCGCCAAGCAGGCGATCTCGGACCACGTCAAGGCAGCCGATATCGACGCCAAGGAGTTGAAGACCTTCCTTGCCCGCCTTTCCTACGTTTCGGCCGATGCGACGACCGGCGCCGGCTTCGACAAGCTGAAAAAGGCGATCGGCGACAGCGACCGCATCCGCGCCTTCTACCTGGCCGTGGCGCCGGCGCTGTTCGGCGATATTTCGCACAAGCTCAAAGAGCACAAGCTGATCACGCCGAATTCGCGCATCGTGCTGGAGAAGCCGATCGGCCGCGACCTCGCCTCGGCGCGGACGCTCAACGATCTGGTCGGCGATGATTTCCACGAAAGCCAGGTCTTCCGCATCGACCATTATCTCGGCAAGGAGACGGTACAGAACCTGATGGCGCTGCGCTTCGCCAACGCGCTCTACGAACCGCTGTGGAATTCCGCCCATATCGACCACGTGCAGATCACCGTGGCCGAGACCGTCGGCCTGGAAGACCGCGTCACCTACTACGACAAAGCCGGCGCGCTGCGCGACATGGTGCAGAACCACATACTGCAGCTGTTGTGCCTGGTCGCCATGGAGGCGCCGTCGTCGATGGACGCCGACGCCGTGCGCGACGAGAAGCTGAAGGTGCTGCGCGCGCTGAAGCGCATCAACGGCAACGAAGCGCCGAAACACACCGTACGCGGCCAGTATCGCGCCGGAGCTTCCGCCGGTGGGCCGGTGAAGGGCTATGTCGAGGAGCTTGCCCACGACAGCAACACCGAGACCTTCGTCGCCATCAAGGCCGAGATCGGCAACTGGCGCTGGTCGGGCGTTCCGTTTTACCTCAGGACCGGCAAGCGACTGGCGACCCGGGTTTCGGAAATCGCCATCGAGTTCAAGCCGATCCCGCATTCGATCTTCGGCGACAGCGCCGGACCGATCTTCGCCAACCAGCTGGTCATCCGGCTGCAGCCGGACGAAGGCGTCAAGCAGTTCATCATGATCAAGGATCCCGGTCCGGGCGGCATGCGGCTGCGCCAGATTCCGCTCGACATGAGTTTCGCGCAATCCTTCGACGGCCGCGCGCCTGACGCCTATGAGCGGCTGATCATGGATGTCATTCGCGGCAACCAGACCCTGTTCATGCGCCGCGACGAAGTCGAGGCGGCGTGGAAGTGGATCGACCCGATCCAGAACGCCTGGGAAAGCGCCAGACAGGAGGCGCAAGGCTATACAGCGGGCACCTGGGGCCCCTCGGCCTCGATAGCGCTGATCGAACGTGACGGGCGGACATGGCACGAGAGCAATTGAACAGCACCGCCTACAACTGGAACGGCTTCGCCGGGCGCCAGGAACTGGCGGTGGCGCTTGCCGGTCATGTCGCCGGCCGCCTGACCAAGGCAATCGCCGAGCGCGGCACAGGGTTGCTTGCCGTCTCCGGCGGCACCACGCCGGCAAAATTCTTCGCCGCCCTTTCGGCGATACCCATCGCCTGGGACAAGGTCATTGTGACGCTGGTCGACGAGCGCTTCGTGCCGGCCTCCTCGCCGCGGTCAAACGCCGGGCTGGTGGCCGCCAATCTCTTGCAGAACGCGGCCAAGGCGGCACAGTTCGTGCCGCTCTATCACGAGGCCATCGACATCCGCGATGCGGCGGCGTCCGACGATGCGGCGCTCCGGTCATTGCCCTGGCCGCTCGATGTCGTCGTGCTCGGCATGGGGCCGGACGGCCACACCGCCTCGTTCTTTCCCGATGCCGACGACCTGGCAACACTGCTCGACCCGTCCTCCGACAGGATCGTGCTGCCGGTTCACGCGGCCAGCGCCGGCGAGCCGCGGCTGACCCTGTCGCTGGCGCGTATCGTCGATGCCGGCTTCATCGCGCTGCACATCGAAGGCGAGGACAAGCGCACCGCCTTCGACAGCGCGGTTGCACCTGGACCGCGAAAGCCAATCCGCGCCGTGCTCGACGCTGCACTGAAGCCCGTAGAGGTTTTCTGGGCGCCCTGATTGCAACTTGCTGAGGGTCCCGGCAGACAGCCGGACTGTGTTCCGGGACCTCGCCTGAAAGGACCGACACCATGACCGCCAGACGCGACATCGAAGCCATCACCGAGCGCATCCGCCAGCGCTCCAGACCGAGCCGCGAACGCTATCTCGGCCGCATCGCCGAGGCGTCGAACCGCACCGCCAACCGGGCCGTGCTGTCGTGCGGCAACCTCGCACACGGCTTTGCGGTGTGCAGCCCCTCGGAAAAGCTGGCACTGGGCGCCGACAAGGTGCCGAACCTCGGCATCATCACCTCCTACAACGACATGCTGTCGGCGCATCAGCCGTTCGAGACCTTTCCGGCACTGATCAAGGACGCGGCGCGCGAGGCCGGAGGCATCGCCCAGGTGGCCGGCGGCGTGCCGGCGATGTGCGATGGCGTCACGCAGGGCCAGCCAGGCATGGAGCTGTCGCTGTTTTCGCGCGACGTGATCGCCATGGCCGCCGCGATCGGCCTGTCGCACAACATGTTCGACGCCGCCGTCTATCTCGGCGTCTGCGACAAGATCGTGCCGGGGCTGGTGATCGCCGCACTCACCTTCGGCCATCTGCCGGCGGTGTTCATCCCGGCCGGGCCGATGACCACCGGCCTGCCCAATGACGACAAGGCCAAGGTCCGCCAGCTCTATGCCGAGGGCAAGGCCGGACGAGCCGAACTGCTGGAGGCCGAGTCCAAGTCCTATCACGGGCCGGGGACCTGCACCTTCTACGGCACGGCGAACTCCAACCAGATGCTGATGGAGATCATGGGCCTGCACACGCCCGGCGCCTCGTTCGTCAACCCCGGCACGCCGCTGCGTGAGGCCTTGACCCGCGAGGCGGCGAAGCGGGCGCTGGCGATCACCGCGCTCGGCAATGCCTATACGCCGGTCGGGCGGATGATCGACGAACGTTCGATCGTCAACGGTGTCGTCGGCCTGCATGCCACCGGCGGCTCGACCAATCACACCATCCACCTGATCGCCATGGCGGCGGCGGCCGGTATCGCCATCACCTGGCAGGACATTTCCGACCTTTCGGAAGCGGTGCCGCTGCTGGCGCGGGTCTATCCGAATGGCCTTGCCGACGTGAACCATTTCCACGCGGCCGGCGGGCTCGGCTTCCTGATCCGCGAACTGCTCGACGAAGGCATCCTGCACGAGGATGTGCAGACAGTGTGGGGCGAAGGCCTGCGGCCCTATGCGGTCGAGGCAAAGCTCGGCGCCGGCGGCGGCGTGGTGCGCGAGGCCTCGCCGCGCGAAAGCGGCGACGAGAAGGTGCTGGCGCCGTTCAAAAAGGCGTTCCAGGCAACCGGCGGTCTGAAGGTGCTATCGGGCAATCTCGGCCATGCCGTCATCAAGACCTCGGCGGTCAAGCCGGAGCGACGCATCATCGAGGCGCCGGCCAAGGTCTTCGACAGCCAGCAAGGCCTGAACGACGCATTCAAGGCAGGCACGCTGACCGGCGACTTCATCGCTGTCATCCGCTTCCAGGGCCCGAAGGCCAACGGCATGCCGGAGCTGCACAAGCTGACCACCGTGCTCGGCATCCTGCAGGACCGCGGCCAGCGCGTGGCACTGGTCACCGACGGGCGCATGTCGGGTGCCTCCGGCAAGGTGCCGGCGGCGATCCATGTCACGCCGGAAGCGGTCGAGGATGGACCTATCGCCAGAATCCATGACGGCGACATCATCCGGCTCGACGCCGACGCCGGAACGCTCGAAGTGCTGGTGCCTGCCGGCGAGTTTGCACTGCGCCGGACGGCCGACGCCGACCTCATCGGCAATGAGTTCGGTTTCGGCCGCGAGCTATTCGCCGGCTTCCGGCAATTGGTCGGCCGCGCCGACCATGGCGCCAGCGCCTTCGGCACGGCGTGACGGTATCGCTCTAAACTGGAAAGGGCGGCACATGACCGCCCTTTTTGCTGCCGGTCAGATGGCAGTCACGGCGCGACGGTGATTTCGCTCCGTTCGCCGGGCTTGACCGTCACCGGCATTTCATTGTCATGGCCTTCATCGGACATGTGCCGGACGACCACATAGTCGCCGGCCGCAATGGTCTGCTGCCAGGCATCGCCATAGCTCAGGCCAAGCGCCTTGCGGTTGCCCTGGATGTCCTTTTTCGGCGACAGTATCTCGATCGAGTAGGCGCCGGGGGCCGACATCGCCAGAACGCCGGCATCGAGCGGCACCTTGATGTCCTGGTTGTCGCCGACCTTGATGCTGAACGGCTGCTCGACGACCGCAAGGTCAAGCGTGGTGACAGCCACATAATCGTCCGGCGGCAGCCAGAACTTGCTGTCCGGTCCATAGGAATGCTCGACATCGTCGCGCGAGCCGTCGATCTTCTTCTTCGCCTTGACGATCTGGAAGCCGAGGCCGGAACTGTCGGCCTTGTCGCCGCCGGCAACATAATAGGCGTTGAACACGACATGCCCGACGCCGACGACGACGTCCTTTTCGATCTTCTGGCCGGCGGCCAGTTGGATGGTTTCGGTGGCGGTGCCCACACCGATCTGGACCGTGACCTTCTGCTCACCCGCGGGCACGATGATCTTGGTATCGCCATAGTGGGTGGTGCTGCCGCCGGGATAGGTGAAGTCGACATGGGCCTCGTCACTGACATCGGCGCCCTGGCTTGACCGCGGATGAATGAGCATGGTGCCCGCATTCAAGGTGAACAGCGGTTTGTAGACCTGGCCGGCCTCGATCTTGAATTTCTGCTCCACCTTGGCCTCGTCGTCGCGGGCGACGACGATATAGTCGCCTGGATCGAGATTGCCGCTGTAGGCGCCATATTCAGTGGTGACGGAATCGCCACGCGAGCCGTCGGAGTTCGCCTTGTAGATCTCCCAGGCGTTGCCGTCGGTGATCGGCTCGCCACCTTCGGCCATCACCACCGTCGGCTGGAAGTTGAATTCCGGTTTCGCCGGCTCCGGCGCGGGGGCTGGGGCGGGCGCTGGAGCCGGTTCGGGAGCGGGTGCCGGCGCCGCGACCGTCTCGACTAGCGCCTCCTGTAGCGCCTTCTCGTCGGAGGCCTGGATGTATTTGCCGCCGGTGTTGTCGGCGAGGCAGGCGATCTGCTTGCCTTCATCGGCAGTGAGGCCGAAGCCGACGACGTCGGCGGTGAAATCGACGCCGGACGCTTCGAGCTCCTTGCCAAGTGCGCAAGGGTCGCCGCCGCATGTTTCGAGCCCGTCGGTGATGAGGACGACGGTTGCCTTGTCCTCGGTGTATTTCAGCGCTTCGGCCGCCTGCTTGACGGCGGCGGTCAGCGGCGTCTTGCCGAGGAATTTCAGGCTGTCGGCGGCGGCCGAGATGGCGCTTGCCGAACCTGCCTGTGGCGGCACGATCAACTGAATGTCGTCGCAGCTGCCTTTTTCGCGATGGCCATAAGCCATGAAGCCGATCTCGTCGGCGTCGGGGACCGATTGAAGCACGGTTCTCAGCGATTCACGGGCGATTTCGAGCTTGGGCTTGCCGTCGATCTGCGCCCACATCGAGCCGGAGGCATCGAGAATGATGATGACCTTGTTTGCGGCAAAGCCGACCGTCGTCATCGACAAAAGAAGGATCGCCGCAGCGACGCTCCGCGCAAAGCCCGCCATCGAAATCTCCTCAAATCCGCCCCTGATCCGGGCGGGAAAGCTATTTGACGCGGCGTCAGGATACAAGGCCGGGCGCGGCTGTGAGGGAGCGGAATGTCAAACTTTTGAGCGGCAGCGAAATCCGCTCAGTAGGTCGTGCGCCGCTCTTCGGAAGGCGGCCTGCCGAACTGCAGCCGGTAGCTCTGGGCAAAATAGGAATGCGAGGTGAAGCCCGTGGCGATCGCCACATCGAGGATCGGCATGTTGGTCTGGCGCAGCAATTCGCGCGCCCGCTCCAGCCGCAGCCGCATGTAATAGCGGCCGGGCGTGACGCTGAGATGGCGCAGGAACAGGCGCTCGACCTGACGCACCGACAGGCCGGCGGATTTGGCCAACTGCACCGCCGACAGCGGCTCGTCGAGGTGGTCGGCCATCAGTTCGACGATGCGCCTGAGCTTCTCCGACTTGCCGGTGAGATCGCGTTCCGGTCCGACACGCTGGCGGTCGCCGGCCGAGCGGATGCGTTCGTGCTGGAACTGGTTGGCGACGCCATTGGCGAGATTGGAGCCGAAATCGCCGCGCACGATCTCCAGCATCAGGTCGATCGAGGTGGTGCCGCCGGCACATGTGTAGCGCTTGCGATCGATCTCGAAGACGTTGCCCGTGCAGTTGATGTCGGGGAACCGTTCGACGAAGCCGGCGCGGTTTTCCCAATGGATGGTGCAGCGATAGCCTTCGAGCTGGCCGGCCTCGGCCAGCAGGTAGGATCCGACCGACAGTGCGCCGAGCGCGTTGCCGCGCCGGCCCCAACTGCGCAGCGCCGCCAGCACCTTGCTCTTGCCGGGAAATTCCGTCGTCAGTCCGACCGAGACGAACAGGATGTCGACCGGCGGCAGGTCGGCAACGGCATAGTCGATCTTGAGCGGCAGGCCATTGGAGGCCATCACCGGATCGCCATCGGCCGAGACCGTCGTCCAGCCGTAGAAGTCGCGGCCAAGCAAACGGTTCGCCGAGCGGAACGTGTCGATCGCCGCGGCCAGTGAGAACATGGAGAACTTGTCGACCAGCAGGAAAGCGAACTGCCGGCCACCTTGAACGGGGTCAGTCATGACCGGCCGTTCTACAGGAACAGTTGGGTTCGGCAAAGCTGCGGCTTTCTGGCGGGTCAGAAGGACGGCCGTTTCAATCCGGCCGCAAGGTAGGCTGAGGCTAACGTATTGGCCATCAGCATGGCAATGGTCATCGGGCCGACACCGCCAGGAACCGGCGTGATGGCACCGGCGGCCTCCGCCGCTTCGGCATAGGCGACATCGCCGACGAGGCGCGATTTGCCTTCGCCCTTTTCCGGCGCCGGAATGCGGTTGATGCCGACATCGATGACGGTGGCGCCTGGCTTGACCCAATCACCCCTGATCATCTCCGGCCGGCCGACGGCCGCGACAAGAATGTCGGCGGTGCGGGCAAGTGCCGGCAGATCCCTGGTGCGGCTGTGGGCGATGGTGACGGTGCAGTTGGCCGCAAGCAGGAGGTTGGCCATCGGCTTGCCGACGATGTTGGAGCGGCCGACGACGACCGCGTTGAGGCCGGACAGGTCCTTGCCGCGCACGCGCTCGATCAAAAGCATCGAGCCGGCCGGCGTGCAAGGCACGAAGGCGGTCTCGAGTTCGCCGGTGCCGAGCTTGCCGACATTGATGAAATGGAAGCCGTCGACATCCTTTTCCGGCGCGATGGTCTGGATGATCTTGCCGGCGTCGATATGGGCAGGCAGCGGAAGCTGCACCAGGATGCCGTTGATGGCCGGATCGGCGTTGAGATCGCCGATGATTTTCAGCAATGCCGGCTCAGAGGTTTCGGCCGGCAGCGTGTGCTGAACGGAATGAAAGCCGCACTCCTTGGCGGTGCGAGACTTGGACGCGACATAGACCTGGCTGGCCGGATCCTCGCCGACGATGACCACGGCGAGACCGGGCTTGGCCTTGCCTTTCGCGACAAGTTCGGCCGTCAGGGTCTTGACCGTGCGCACCACGTCTTCGGCGACGCTCTTACCATCAATCACTTCGGCCATGGACCACCCTCAACATCCGTTTCGCCCAAAGCAGCCGCATCCGAAAACGCGTCGCCCTGGATCCTTGTCTGACGCATGCCGCCACCCACGCACCCGGATCAAGCCCGGGGAGCGCATCTTCGGCAGCATGCAGCGCGGCATTTTCACGAAAATTCCAGCACGCAATCCCGTCAAAGCGCCGTCCCATGCCGTTTACGCGAAACCGGCATGTTTTTGTTCGGCAGCGCGAGGTATTTTGTGGCTCAGAAGTAACGGCGGCGCGCGCGGCTCTCGGTAAGTTCGCGGACCGCTTCGCGGAATTCGCGCAGGCTGGCGCGGATTTCCTCGATTGGAGCGTGCTGCTCGACGTCCTCCGCGGCCCGCGACGCCTCCACCGATGGCTCGTGCGGCCGAGATGCCTGCTGCGGCGAGGTGGGCTGCCGCGGATAGGCCGGAGAAGCGGGCTGAGGCGGATAAGGCATCGGCCCTGGCTGGAGCGCCGGCATGGGCTGCGGATAGGGATAGCCAGGTTGCTGCGGCACCGGCCAGGGCTGCGCCTGCGGATAGCCCATCGGCTGCGCGTAGGGATAGGCCTGCGGCCCCGGATACGGCCGCAGCGGCACCATCTGAGGAGGCAATGGCGGCGGCGCCATCTGCTGCGGATAGGGAACATGGGTACCGGGCCGGAACGGCGGTGGCGGGTAGGCTGCCGCAACCGGCTGCCGAGGCGCAAAGGCTGCCGGCGACCGGGAATAGAGGCTTTCCGTCGGTTTCACGTCGGTAAAGGGTGAAACCCATTCGACAGTATCGACGGTGTCCTCCTGCGACGGCTTGCCGGACACGGCCTTGCGCAGCGTCGACAGCAGCGCACTGATCCGACCGGGACCTTCGGGCGGCGTGACGTCAGCCTGCTGAGCAGGCGATGCAGGCGGTTGCGGCGCAGGCGGTGGCGGGGCCGCCGGCTGCGGTGCCGGTGGTTTTGGTGGCGGTGCTGCCTGATATGCCCTGTCTTCGCAAGGCGTCCGGCGTTCGTCCATGCCGCGGTCGCCGCGTGAACGCGATGTCGCCGTCTCACGCAGGCTCTCATAGGCGCCACGCATGGCGCCGAGGCCTATGCCGGAGGCAAAGCCCAGCAACAGGCCGGCAAGCGCCACCACGACCCGCGACGGCCCGTTCGGCTCTAGCGGCGCGAAGGCCTTCGAGATCACATTGATGTTGGCGGTGTTGATGTCCTTCTGCTCGCCGGTCTCCTTGGCGCGCAGCAGATACTGTTCATAGACGGAGCGCTTGGCGGCAGCCTCGCGCTCCAGTTCGCGCATCGACACCAGATCGCTGTTGACGTCGCCGCTGCGCACCTTCAGCTGCGCCAGGCGGGAGGCGAGATCCTGTTCGAGTTGGACCGCTCGCTTCAGGTCGACCTGCAGCGACGAGCCGATGCGATGCAGCTCCGTGGCGATCCGGTCGCGTGCACCGGCAAGCTGGGCATTGAGCGCCTGGAGTTCGGGGTGACGCGGGCCGAAGCGGATGGCGGCACGGTCAGCTTCCTGCTTGAGCGACGCATATTGCGAACGCAGATCGCTCATCGTGTTGGAGTTGATCTCCTCCGGCAAGGTGCCGGTGAGAACCGAGTTGACGTCGACCGAACGCGCCGAAGCGGCCCGGGCGTTGAGTTCCAGCGTACGGGCGCGTGCGACCGACAGCTGCTCGTTGAGCTTCAGCATCTCGTCATCGCTGATCAGGTGGCCCTGCGCGTCGACAAGGTCGTGCGTGGCCCTGAAATCCTCGACCTTGCGTTCGGCCGCCTCGACGCCCTTGCGCAACTCGTCCAGCCTTCCCGTCAGTTCGTCGGTGGCGCGGCCGGCGGTATCGGACTGGATCTGGCCGAAGGTCTGCAGGAAGACATCCGTCATCGTGTTGGCGATGAGCGCCGATTTCTCGCCATTCTGCGTGGTGGCGCTGACGGTGATGACGAAGGTCTTGCCGCCGCGCTCGACCGAGAGGCTCTCGCCCAGATTGCCGACGGTAAGCGCCCGGCGGCGGGCGTCGTCGACACCGCCCGGCCCGTCATGGCGCGACAGGATGGAGCGGACGAGCGACATGACGCCGAGGCCGCCGCTGCCTTGCCCATTGAATTCCGGGTCGTTGACGAGATTGAGCTTGTCGACGACCTTGTTCAGAACGGTACCGGACGTCAGCACGCGGACCTGGTTTTCGACGATGGCCAGCGTGGCGTCGGAGGCGACGACCGACTGGGTGAGGTCGCGGTCCGTGAGCTTCAGGTCGCGCGGATCGACGATCAGTTCGGTGGTGGCTTCGTATTTCTTCGGCGTCGACAGCGCGATGGCAATGCCGAGACCGGCGCCCAGTATCGTCGTCGTCACGATCAGCAGCTTCGACTTGCCAACACCGCGAACGACCTGCATCGGATCGATCAGCGGCTTCCATTGCTGGCTGTCCGCGCCGTCGTTGTGGGGCGCCCGCGCGTCGCCTGAATGGTAAGGTTCGGATGCGCGATCGGGACGATAGCTGCCTGCGGTTTCGGCGGCAACAGACCCTGTCCGTGACGTGGTTTGTGCGTAGCCCGATGACGCCGATCCGGTTGCTGAAAAATCGGCGGCGGATGGACCGCGCTCGGGCGACATCTGCACAGACGAAGCAGCCTCATGGCCAGCCTGATACCCGTCTGTTGCGACAGCATCCGGCAGCTTCGGGTTCGACCGCGGCTCGCGCCGTGAGCGGGCGAGGCGATGGCGCGCGGCGGCATCCTCGCGCCATGACCGGTCCGCCCGATCCCCGATCTTGACCAGGGACGCATCGGGTTCGTCGTCGCCGCGCACAGCCTGGCCGAGCGCCAGCAACGAGCGCTCGCGCTTCCAGTCTTCACGGTTTTCCCTGTCGACCATCGTCTGGAGCTTTACTCTTGGCGGCGTGCAAAACGGCGGTTGGCCATTCGTTAAGCCACGCTAAACAGGCATGGAAAACAAAAGGTTAATTTTCGCGCGCCGGAGCCGCGCTTTCTTCTCCCCGCTTGCGCCTATTTTCAACGCGTCCCTCAGGCTCCAGAACGGCACGTTAAGTTTTCCGCCCTAGGCTCTCCCTGGAGACATGACACAGGCCAGTGACATACCGCAAAGGCGGCCCCTCGCCCGGATCGGCATTTTTGTTGCCGAACGACGGGGGCTGCTTCTCGACTATCTCTCGGCGATCAGCGGCGCCGGCGGGAGACTGGTGTTTTCACTCGCCTATTTCATCGCGCTGGCCAACACGCTGTCCATTTCCGAGTTCGGCATGTTCGCCACCGCATCGGCGGCCGGCGTCATGCTGTCGCGCATCCTCGCCTTCGGTTTCATCTCGGCGCTCTACCGCACAGCCGCCATCCGCCCCAATCTGATCGGCACCTTCACCGCCGGCTTCCTGCTGCTCGGCGTGCTGTCGCTGCCGCTGCTGGCCGCGGCCTCGTTCGGCGTCTATCTGATTTTCTTCGCCGACACCGTGCCGCTGTCGGTGTTTGCGGCAATCGTCTTTGCCGAAGCGCTGTTGTGGCGGCCGGTGGAGGTGGCGCTGATCGTCAACAACGGCCTGGGCAAGTTCGGCCGCGCCGCGCTGCTGGCCATCCTGGCGACGGCGCTGCGGGCGCTCGGCGCGGTGCTGTTCATGTTCGGGGCGCAACACAACGTCTGGATATGGTCGTGGTTCTATATCGGCGCCAATGCCGCCTCGCTGCTGATTGCGTTCGGCTTCTTCTACCCGCGCCAGCGGTTGCGGCTGCGCATCGAGCTTTATCTCCGGCGGCTGGCCGATTCCATCTATGTGGCCGGTGCCGAAGTGCTGTTCTACCTGCAAATGGAGTTCGACAAACTGCTGGTTCTGGCGATCGGCGGGCCGCATCTGGCCGGTATCTACGCCATCATCATGCGGCTGGTCGACCTGACGGCCATCCCGATCCGCACCTTCTCGATGATGCTGGTGCAGCGCATGATGCGCGCGCCGGAACTGCTGTCGCGGCTGGCGGTCAAGAGCGGCATCGAAGGCGGCGTGTTCCTGGTCTCGACGCTGGCGCTGCTGACGCTTGGCATCGTGCTGCATTTCTTCCCCAACGCACTCGGCAAGAACGTCGCCGAGGCCGCCCCGCTGGTGGCGCTGGCGATCTGCGTTCCGGGACTGCGCAATCTGGTCGAATACCAGGCCGAGCTTTTGTTCGCCCGCGGCCAGACGCTGGTGCGGGCGCTCAATCTCGGCCTGCTCGCCGGGCTGAAGGCACTGTTGCTGACCTATGTGCTGACGACCATCCTCGACACGCCGAACCTGGTGCTGTCGCTCAACGTCGTCTTCCTGCTTCTGTATCTTGCCTCGGCGCTGCTCACCTATTCGGCGATGCGCAAGCCGGCAAAGCCGGTTTAGGTACCGTCGACAGTCAGCAGTCAAGCCCGATCAGACGGCGGATGCGGCCGATGTCGGTGCCGATGAAAGACTGCATTCCGATCGCCACCTGCTCCGGCGCCATCTCCGCAACGAAGCGACGGAACTCGTCATCTGACAGGGCCTCGCCTGTCCAGTGGACGCGGCAGAACTCCTCCGAGCCGTGGAAGTGGCCCGCACCCTCCAGCAGGTCGTCGACGTAGCGGCCGTAGATCATGCATTCGGAGAATTTGCGCGCCGAGCCGACGACCTCGACCCAGCCCCGCGCATGGACCTTCTCGATCTCGCCGCACATGGCCAGCACGGTGTCGCGCCGCCACGCAATCAGCGTCGAGATATAGTCATGGACCGATGTCCGGGACGGGTCGATGCCGAGCGCCGCACCGGCGTTGCGCGACCAGATGCGATGCTCGTCATGCCCTTCGTCCGCAAGCACCCCATCGCGGCGAAACAGCCGCGCCTTGCCGTCGCGCCAGAAGGCGCCGCAGTCGAAAGGTTTGACGAAGGCGACGTCGGAATCGCAGAAGATCAGCACGTCTTCCCCGGCGTGCGCTGATATCGCGATGCGGCGCAACTGCTGCACGTGCCAGCCGCGCAGCGGCTGGGTCTTCAGGCTGAGCCAGACGCGCCGGCGAAACAGGCTGAGCGGATCGTCGAAAGCATGCAGCCAGCGCGGCAGCAATTCCCGTTCATCGACGACGCTGCGGCGGCCGGTTTCCAACTGACGGAAAAGCCTGACATCGCGATGTTCGACCAGGATATAATGGTGCGCCGCGCCGGAAACATGGCGGTCAAGCGTTTCGCACAACAGGCGGCAACGCTCGAAATCGGGCGCATAGCTTGCCGTCACTATCGCCGCCGTCGGCATCTGCCGAAGCAGGCTTGGCTCGACGACGGCGCCTGGAACGAACCGGCTGTTCAATGGATGTCTCCCGCCGCTTCGGAGGCGCGCGAGAATTTCTGCCTGACGACGCGCAGCAGGAACAGTGGATTGCCGACCACATAGCGGCGCCACAGGCGGCCCGGTTCGACAGCCAATCGAAACAGCCATTCGAGGCGCAGCCGGCGCATCCACAAGGGCGCGCGCGGCACCGCGCCGCTGAGGAAATCGAGCAGCGCGCCGACAGCGATCGGCAGTGTGCAGTGGCGCGCGTCGATGTGGCGCGCGATCCACAATTCCTGGCGCGGTACGCCCATGGCGACGAGCAGCACGTCCGGCCGCAGGGTCGCAATCCGTTCGACGATCTCCGGCTCCTGCGCGGCGGAGAAAAAGCCGTCGTGGATGACTACGAAATTATGTTGGACGGCAATCGCCGCCAGTTTCTTCGACGCCGCTTCGGCATTGACGCGCGTGGCCCCGAGCAGAGCCACAGTCAGCGGCCGGGTTGAGGCCTGCAGGAAGGCCGGCACGAAATCGGTACCATTGAGATTGTCCGGGAACGGCGCGCCGTAGAGGACTTTCGCCGCGAGATCGACACCGATGCCATCAGGCAGGATGAGAAAGTCATCCAGCGCCTCGGCGAAGACCGGATCCGTGCAGGCCATGTTGGCATTGTGGGCGTTGAGGAAGGTGACCTTGGTAAAACGGCGCTCTCTGGTCAACCGCGTCAGCAGGGCCATGGCCTCGTCCCAACGGATCGCGAGCACCGGGATGCCGAGGATCGTTCGCAAGGTGTCGCGCCCCGAAGCGGCGCGGGTGGAATGCATGTTCATGCAAACGCCTCCAGCCTGACGGGCCCGAGGTTTTCGAGACCGAGCCGGATGGCGGCATCGAGCGCCTTCACCTGCGAACGGCGGAATGCGCTGCCGTCAACGTCCCGAATGTCGGCCGCCGCGGCCTCCAGGGCGCTGGCGAAGGCGGCGGGATCGTCGGTGACGACGCAATTGGCCGGGCGATGGTCGATGCCGCGCAGCGAGCGGCTGGTGGCGACGGACGGCAGACCGAGCTCGAAGGTTTCGATGGTCTTCAACTGGACGCCGCTGCCGGCGGTGCTGATCAGCGGGATGACGGCAGCGCCGCGCACGAAAGCCTGCGCGTCGGGCACGCGGCCGACGAATTCGACACCCGGATGCTTCGACGTGACGCCCGACGGCATGCTGCCGGCGATACGGATGCGGAAACCGGGCCGCAGGTGCGGCACCACCTTGCCCAGGAACCAGTCGAGGCCGATGCGATTCGGCTGCCAGGTCCAGGTGCCGATCAAGGCCGCGTCGCAGTCGATGCGGCGATGGCCTTTCGGTTCGGCCACCTTGGCGCCGGTCACCAAGGGCAGCACCGCCGAGCGGTCGTCGGAGGCGACGCCAAGGGCCGCGCGATCTTCCTCGGCCAGCGTGAAGACGAAGCGTGCGCGCCGGCAGAGACGCTCTTCCATGGCCTTGAGCAACCTCGCCTCTCGGCGAAACAACAGGCGCTGGAAAAGGCTGCCGGCGGCAGCGGCGTTCTCCCGCGCCGAAAGATGTTCGACATTGTGGGCGACGAAGATCGAAGGCCGCTCAGTGAACAGCTTGTCGAAGGCGCCGGCGAACTGGACGGAATTCAGCACATAGCCGTCGACCGGACCGGCACGTTCGACAGCGGCGAGGACTTCGCTGTCGGGCACGGCGCGCAACTTGACCGACGCGAAGGTGAGGCCCGAGAGCAGCGCCTTGCCGACCCAGGCCAGCTTCTGCCGCGCGGAGGCATTGTCCGTGCGCACGTCGATCGCACCCAGCACCACGGTGTTTTCAGGATCGGCCGCGGGTTTTCCCGGCCAGGTGAAGCCGATGACGGTGACGCGTGCGCCGGCGCGCCGCAAAGCAGCGATGATTGCGGCGTTGGCGATCTCATAGCCCGAGGCGAGAGCGCCGTCGGGCACGATCGATGTGGCGAACAGCAGATGCATCTCACCTATCCTATGGGTGTAGCCGGTAGCAAAGTGCGGTGAACCCTTGATTAAGCGAGCACGATCAGCGACCGAAAGCCCCTGCCTGGCGGGCTTCTCCGTGCAAGGTGATTAACGAAACCTTATCACCGTGGTGCTACCAGAACCCAACTCACCATGTGGCTGGACACGTATGATCCCTTTGCCATCGGACGCTTCGGTATCCATCGCGGGACGCTCGCCCCGGCTTGCCGCCGAGGCTGTCGAAGCTGTCGTCACCTTGCCGACCTTCAAGCGGCCCGAGCAGGTGCTGGAAACGCTGGCGTCGCTGCGCGCGCAGCGGACCGCCAGACGCTTTGCCGTCATCGTCATGGAAAACGAAGCCGAGGCACGTGCCGGGGCCAAGGCGGCGCTGCCGCTGTTCGAGCGCGGCGAGATGTCAGGCATGGTCATCATCGCGCATGAGCGTGGCAATTGCAGCGCCTACAATGCCGGCTGGCAGACGGCGATCCTGCAATTCCCGAACTTCAAGCATCTGCTGGTCATCGACGATGACGAGATCGCCGATCCGCTGTGGCTGGAACGGATGTGCGGGGCAGCCGAAACGCTCGGCGCCGATATCGTCGGCGGTCCGCAGGTGCCGGACTTTGCCGACCCGACCCATTCGAGGTGGGCGGAGCATCCGGTGTTTGCGCCGCCCTATCCGGAGACGGGGCGCGTGCCGGCGCTCTATTCGTCCGGCAATCTTTTGATCGGGCGCAACGTCCTGACCGCCATGGGGCCACCCTTTCTCGATCTCAAATTCAATTTCATGGGCGGCGGCGATTCCGATTTTCTCAGCCGGGCGGCGCAGCGCGGCTTCGTGCTTGGCTGGTGCGCCGAAGGACAAGTGCGTGAGACCGTTCCTGCCCGGCGTGTCGAAGCCGACTGGATCCGTGCCCGCAGCCTGCGCAACGGCGTGATCTCGACACTGGTCGAAAAGAAGAAACGCGCCGGCACGCCGCTGGCCGGCGCAAAGGTGTTGCTGAAGAGCCTGGCGCTGCTTGCCGCCTCGCCGTTTCGCGGCGTGCTCCGGTTGGCGCGGACAGGATCGCCGGCGATCGCCATCTACCCCGTCCATGTGGCGTTGGGCCGCGTGCTGGCCGAATTCGGATATGCCAATGAGCAATACCGCCAGCCTGAGAAAAACTGAGCGCGCCCCGCTCAGCGCGGCGTTCACGCGCGAAGGCGTGGCGACGACGATCGCAGCCCTGCTGTTCACCGTCATCATGGTGTCCTTCCGGCCGTTCCAGCCGGCCGGCGCCGAACTGACCGGCGAAGGCGGCGACATCGTCAACCAGCTTGGCTTCGGCTCGCTCGGCGCCATGTCGATCTTCTCGCTGATGGCCTTTGCCGATCCGCGCGTGGTGCGCTCGCTGCTCAGCCCGTCCTGGATGCTGATGCTGGGCTTCTTTTTCCTGTCGGTGGTAATGGCGACCGACCCGCCCTCGGCGATGCGCGCCGCCTCTTTCACGCTGATCGGCATTTTGACGATGGCGACGATCCTGGTCTTGCCGCGCGACGCCGAGGCCTTCTCAAAGGTCATCATCTTCACCGCCGTCGTGGTCATGGGCCTGTCCTATCTCGGCCTCATCGTCTTTCCGCACGAGGCGATGCACACCGCCGACTCACAGGAGCCCGAACATGCCGGCCTGTGGCGCGGCGTGTTCACCCACAAGAACATCGCCGGGCCGATCATGGCCTGTTTCAGTTTCGCGGGCTTGTATCTCTACCGGCGCGGGCAGCGGCTTTGGGGCGGGGCGATCTTTGGCGCGGCGATGATCTTCATGCTGCACACCGGTTCCAAGACGACGGCCGGGCTGGTGCCGTTCTCGATCCTGATCGTGATGTTTCCGAGCCTGATGGGCATGCGGCTCGGCACGCCGATCCTGTTTGCGCTGGCGATCATCGGCACGGCGGTCGGCACGCTGGGCATCGTCTTCCTGCCGCCGGTGAAACATCTGGCGGCGATCTATTTCCCCGACCTCACCTATACCGGGCGAACGACGCTGTGGGAATTCGCCGGCAGCATGCTGGCAAAGAAACTATGGACCGGTTACGGCTATGAAAGCTTCTGGGGAACGCCGCTGCTGCTCAACCAGGACCAGCCCTTCGACCGGCCGTGGGACATCAGAACCATCGTGCATGGCCATGACGGCTATCTCGACATCGCCGTGCTGATGGGCATTCCGGCACTTTGCGTCGTCGCCTACACCTTCCTCATCGCGCCGTTGCGCGACTACATGCGCATCCCACTGCGCAAGGAAAACATCTATCTCGGCGACTTCTTCATGATGGTGGTGCTGTTCACCGCGCTGAACGCTTTCCTCGAAAGCTTCTTCTTCCATCGCGGCGACCCGGTCTGGCTGTTCTTCGTGCTCGGCGTGCTTGGCCTGAGGCAAGTGTCGCTGCGGCCAATGGCAGTGCGCGATCCCGATCGCGGCTCGCGGTCTTCCCGTCCGACCTGACGGGGCTTCCCCACTGAACCGCGAGCGTCTATGTGAAGGCCTTCCTTCGGAGGGTTCCATGACGATCAGCCTCGTTCTCGCCGGCTGCGGCAATATGGGTTACGCCATGCTCTCGGGCTGGCTGAAATCCGGCAAGCTTCACCCATCGGCGGTTTTCGTGGTCGAGCCCAATGCCGACCTGCGCGATCGGGCGGCAGTGCTGGGTTGCGGTACGGCCGCCGATGCCGGCGGCATTCCAGCCGACGCCGTGCCCGATCTCGTCGTCATCGCGGTGAAGCCACAGGTGATCCGAGACGTCACCGCCGCCTACAAGCGCTTCGGCGACGGCCGCACCACCTTCGTCAGCATCGCCGCCGGAACGCCGGCCGCCACCTTCGAGGAGATCCTGGGCAACCGCGCGCCGGTTGTGCGCTGCATGCCCAACACGCCCGCTTCGATCGGCAAGGGCATGATGGTGGTGTTTTCCAACAGGCTGGTCTCCGACGACACCAAGCGTTTCGTCGCCGATCTTTTGTCGGCGAGCGGCGAAGTGGCCACCATTGACGATGAAGGCCTGATGGATGCGGTGACCGCCGTGTCCGGATCGGGACCGGCCTACATCTTCCATTTCATCGAAGCCCTGACCGTGGCAGCCGAAAAAGCAGGCCTGCCGGCCGCGACCGCCAGGCTGCTCGCCATGCAGACCGTCTACGGTGCTGCCTCGCTGGCCGCCGAAAGCGGCGAGGAGCCGGGCGTGCTGCGCCAGCAGGTCACCAGCCCCAACGGCACCACGGCAGCCGCCCTTGGCGTGCTGATGGGCGAGGACCGGCTGACCAATCTGCTTACCCAGGCGGTGGAGGCGGCGCGGCTGCGGTCGATCGAACTGGGGAAGTAAAAACTCAGTTCGTCCCGTAAAGCATCTCGTCCTGCAGCCGCCGCAAGGCGAACAGCCTGGTCGTCTGGTCGGGCATGGCATTGTCGGCGGTCAATAAGTCGCCTTTCCTGACCGGCTTCAGCACCTTGCCGCCCTCGAGCAGGCCGACCGGCACGGCGCGCTGGGCGCGAGCTTCGCCGACGGTCATGGTCCAGGAGCGGTAGCAGGTCTCGCCGATCGCATCGAAGGTCTCGCCGGCGGCGAGATCGCGTTTGGCAACGGCGCACACCTCGGCCACCGGCTTTGGCAGCGGCACCATGTCGGGCTTGCCGAAAAGCACGATGCGGGCCGCGGTCAGCGGCACTTCCAGCGAGGTCAGATGATAGGGCCGGAACAGGCTGTAATAGGGGCCGTGGCCGATATGCAGATCGTCCATGCGCTCGATGATGCGCGGATGCGTCGCCTCGACGATGACGAAGACGCCGGGCGCGACGCCCTTGCCGACCGTGTAGTCGACGACACCTTTCTTCAACAGGAGCCCACCATCCTCGCGCGGAATGAGCACCTTGGCGAGATCGTCGCGATCGGCCTTCGGGCCATGCATGCCGGGCACATCGGGCACCAGCCCGGTGGCGTTGGCGATGGCGCACATCTCGACCATGGTTTTCGAGCCGTCGACGAACTCGACCAGCATGCGCGGGTTCATGTTGCGGCGGATCGCTTCCTCGCGATAGTCGTCGGGAACGGCATCGTGGTTGAGCGGGTTGTTCTTGCCCTTGCCGGCCGAGACGATGGTGTAGCCAAGCGCGGTCGCAAACTCGATCAGTTCCATGCAGCTCGACGGCTCGTCGCCGGCGCCGACCGAATAGACGACGCCAAGCCGGTCGGCCTGCTGCTTCAGGTAGCAGCCGATGGTGACGTCGGCCTCGACGTTCATCATCACCAAGTGCTTGCCGTGCTCCATCGCCATCAGGTCGAAATCGGCGGCGACACCCGGCTTGCCGGTGGCATCGATGACGACGTCGATCAGCGGATTGGTCACCAGCATCTCGTTGGAGGTGATGGCGATCCTGCCGCTCTCGATGGCGCCGGTGACTTTCGACGCGGTGTCGGCTTCGACCGCCATGGCTTCATCGCCATAGGCAATACGAATGGCCTCGCGCGCGGTGTGCGGGCGGCGTGTCGAGACGGCGCAGACCGAAATGCCCTGCATCAACATGCCTTGCGTGACCAGATCGGTGCCCATCTCGCCCGAGCCGATCACGCCGATGCGCACCGGGCGGCCCTCGGCGGCGCGCCTGGCGAGATCGCGGGCAAGCCCGGTCAGGGCGACATTGGTCATGCAGGGTTGTCCCATGGTTTTTTGATTGGAGGCGGCAATAGCAGGGAACCGCCCCCTTTTGCCAACAAAACCGCAAGCCGGCGGCAATTTCTCGTCGGTCAATGCGGGCGCAGGCAGGCATGACGATGGTGGACAGAGGACGACACGTCGATCGCGTCGTCGGCAGGCTGGGCTTCAGACCACCCTGACATAGCTCGTCATTCCCGACTTCTGGTGCTCGATGATGTGGCAGTGCAGCAGCCAGTCGCCAGGATTGTCGGCGACGAAGCCCAGGCTGACCTTCTCGTTGGGCTGGATGAGATAGGTATCCGAAATCAGCGGCTGAACCTGGCGCGTCGAGGACGACAGAACCTTGAAGCTCATGCCGTGCAGATGCATCGGATGCGATTGCGGCGTCAGGTTTTCCATGTCGATGACATAGCTTCTGCCGAGCTTCAGTTCTGCCAGCGGCGCGGTCGGATCGGGCGTGTCGCCTGGCCACGGCACCTTGTTGATGGCCCAAAAACTGTAGCCAAGCGAACCGCAGATGCCATCGCTCGGAACATTTTCCGCCGTGGCGCTGAGCGCCAGGGAAATATGCTGGGCGCTGGCAAGATCCACCTCCGCCACCGGATTGACCTCGAGGGGTGCGACATCCCGAATGGCACGCTTGAGCGAGCTTCCAACCGCGCGCAGGGTCGCTAGCACCTTGGGCTTGGTGCCCCTGACGTCTCGCAGGCCGACGATCGCGCCCTCGTCGTCGGGCATGCGGATGGCCAGTTCCATGCGCTGGCCGGGCCCAAGCAGCAGGGCATCGGGAGCAAACCGCTGCGGCACCGGATTGCCGTCGAGCGCCATGACGGTGGCCTCCGCGCCATCGACGAGAAAAGCATAGATCCGCGTGACGTCGGTGATGGCGACCCTGAGCCGCACCAGCCCGCCGGCCGGCGCATCATATTGCGGCTGATCGAGCCAGTTGGCGGTGCGCACGGTGCCGTAGGTGCCGGTTCTTGCCGCATCGCGCGGCCGGAACTGGTCGATGAACTGGCCGTCGTCGCCGAGGCGCCAGTCGCGCAGATTGATGACCATTTCGGCATCGAATTGCGGATCGCCGGGGTTCTCGACCACGATCACGCCTGTCAAACCGTGGCCCATCTGGGTCAGCGTGTTGCAATGCGGGTGGTACCAGAAGGTGCCGGCGTCGGGCGGCGTGAAGGCGTAGTCGAAATGATCGCCGGTATAGACGTAGGGCTGGACCAGAAACGGCACGCCATCCATCTTGTTCGGCACGCGAATGCCGTGCCAGTGGATCGTCGTCGGATCGTCGATGGCGTTGACGAGACGCGCGGCGAAGGGCTCGCCTTTTTTCATTCTGAGCACCGGTGGCATTCCGGCGTCGCCATAGCTGAGCACATCCCTGGTCTGGCCGACATCCATCAGCTTGGCCTGGGTCTTGGCCGTCCGCAGCACCACCGGCTCAGGCCTGGCAGCGGCCCAGCCGCCAAACCTGCCCATGACTGAGAGCCCTGCCCCGCCAGCGCCGGCAATCGCTGCCGTTTTTAAAAGTCGGCGGCGTGTGAGTACGGTCATTTGGCGCTCCAACTGCAAAGACGACTGCCCAGAATGCCGCCGTCATGCCATGGATCACAAGCCGGAAACCAGCGCAAATGCTGCGTTCGGTATGGTGTGTACCAGGGTCGGCCACCTGCGCGCCCCGAGTCCCGTCCATACGAAAACGACGCGGGGTCGGAGCGAAAAGACGACGGAGCCCTCCGCCGCTATTCAGCCGCCTCGGCTTGGTGTGCCGGTACATAGTTGAGGATCGGTCCGAGCCAGCGCTCGACCTCGGCCAACGGCATCGCCTTGCGGCGTGCATAGTCCTCGACCTGGTCGCGTTCGACCTTGGCGACGCCGAAATAATAGCTTTCGGGGTGCGACAGATAGATTCCCGACACCGACGAACCCGGCCACATCGCATAGCTTTCCGTCAGGCTTACCCCGGCATTGCCCTCGCCGTCGAGCAGCCGGAAAAGCGTCGCCTTCTCGGTGTGGTCCGGTTGCGCCGGATAGCCGGGCGCCGGGCGGATGCCGCGATAGGGCTCGCCGATCAGTTCGTCTGGCGCCAGATCCTCGTCTGCCGCATAGCCCCAGAATTCCTGGCGCACTTTCTCATGCATGCGCTCGGCGAAGGCCTCGGCGAAGCGGTCGGCCAGCGCCTTGACCATGATCGAGGAATAATCGTCGTTCGCCCGCTCGAAACGCTCGGCGATCGCCACCTCCTCGATGCCGGCGGTGACGATGAAGCCGCCGATGTAGTCTCGTTTGCCGCTGTCCGACGGGGCGATGAAATCCGACAGTGCGACATTGGCCTTGCCGTCGCGCTTGGTCAGCTGCTGGCGCAAGGTGAAGAACGTCGCCAGTTCCTGCGATCGCGTATCATCCGTGAATAGTCTGATATCGTCGCCGGCGGCATTGGCCGGCCAGAGGCCGATGACGCCGCGAGGCGCGAACCATTTCTCGGCGATGATCCTCTTCAGCATCGCCTGCGCATCCTCGAACAGTTGGCGCGCCGCTGGTCCCTGCGCCTCGTCTTCGAGGATTTTGGGATAACGCCCCTTCAGCTCCCAGGTCTGGAAAAACGGTGTCCAGTCGATGTAGCGGGCCAGTTCGGCGAGATCCCAGTTTTCGAACACCTTGACGCCAGTGAAGGACGGCTTCGGCGGCTCATAGGCAGACCAGTCGATCCGGTGCGCATTGGCACGGGCCTTGGCCAGCGGCAGCCGCTGCTTGTCGGCTTCGGAGCGGGCGTGCGCCTCGGCGACCTTCTTGTATTCGGCACGCACGGTGTCGACATAGCCGGCCTTGGTCTCGTTCGACAGCAGGGAGGACACGACACCGACCGCCCGGCTGGCGTCGGTGACATAGACGGTCTGGCCGCTGGTGTAGCGCGGGTGGATTTTCACCGCCGTGTGCACACGGCTGGTCGTCGCGCCGCCGATCAACAGCGGGATGTCGAGGCCTTCGCGCTCCATTTCGGAGGCCATGTGCACCATCTCGTCGAGCGACGGCGTGATCAGGCCGGACAGGCCGATGATGTCGACATGCTGCTCGCGCGCCGTCTGCAGGATCCTGGCCGGCGGCACCATGACGCCGAGATCGATGATCTCGTAATTGTTGCAGGCCAGAACCACGCCGACGATGTTCTTGCCGATGTCATGGACATCGCCCTTCACCGTCGCCATCAGGATCTTGCCTGCCGTCTGGCGCTCGCCATTGTCGATGCCGTTGGCGGCGTTCGCCACCTTCTCGGCCTCCATGTGCGGCAATAGTCCCGCGACGGCTTGTTTCATCACCCGCGCGGACTTCACCACTTGCGGCAGGAACATTTTGCCGGCGCCGAACAGGTCGCCGACGATATTCATGCCGGCCATCAGCGGGCCTTCGATGACGTGCAGCGGGCGCTCGGCCGCCAGCCGCGCTTCCTCGGTGTCGGCGTCGATGAATTCGGTGATGCCGTTGACCAGCGCATGGCTGATCCGCTGTTCGACCGGCAATTCGCGCCAGGCGAGATCGCGCTCCCTGGCCTCCTGGCCGGCCGTGCCCTTGAAGCGTTCGGCGATCTCCAGCATGCGTTCGGTGGCGGTGCCGCCGGCCTTGGGCACGCGGTTGAGCACGACATCCTCGCAGGCCTCGCGCAGTTCCGGCTCGATCGTGTCGTAGACCGCAAGCTGGCCGGCATTGACGATGCCCATGTCCATGCCGCGCTGGATGGCATGATAGAGGAACACGGCGTGCATCGCCTCGCGCACCGGCTCGTTGCCGCGGAACGAGAAGGACAGGTTCGACACGCCGCCGGAAATATGGACATGCGGCAGCGTCGCGGTGATCTCGCCCGTCGCCTCGATGAAGTCGACGCCGTAATTGTCGTGCTCCTCGATGCCGGTGGCGATGGCGAAGACGTTGGGGTCGAAGACGATGTCTTCCGGCGGAAAGCCGGCCTGTTCGGTCAGGAGCTTGTAGGCGCGGGTGCAGATCTCGACCTTGCGCGCTTTGGTGTCGGCCTGGCCGTCCTCGTCGAAGGCCATGACGACCACCGCAGCACCATAAGCGCGCACCAGCCTGGCATGATGCAGGAACGCCTCCTCGCCTTCCTTCATCGAGATGGAGTTGACCAGCGGCTTGCCCTGCACGCATTTCAGGCCGGCCTCGATGATCTCCCATTTCGAACTGTCGACCATCACCGGGACGCGGGCGATGTCCGGCTCGGCGGCGATCAGGTTGAGATAACTGACCATCGCCTTTTTCGAATCGATCAGCCCCTCGTCCATGTTGATGTCGATGATCTGGGCGCCGTTGGCGACCTGGTCGCGCGCCACGTCGAGCGCGGCGACATAGTCGCCCGCCGTGATCAGCTTCCTGAACTTGGCCGACCCGGTGACATTGGTCCGCTCGCCGACATTGACGAACGGGATCTCGTCGGTCAGCGTGAACGGTTCCAGCCCGGAAAGGCGCATCTTCGGCTCGATATCCGGAATGACACGCGGCGGATATTTCCGCACCGCCTCGGCAATCGCGCGGATGTGATCCGGCGTCGAGCCGCAGCAGCCGCCGACGACGTTGACCAGCCCCTCGCGGGCGAAATCCTCGATCTGCGCGGCCATGTATTCCGGGCTCTCGTCATACCGGCCGAATTCATTGGGCAGGCCGGCATTCGGATAGGCGCAAGTGAATGTGTTGGCGACGCCTGAAATCTCGGCCAGATGGGCGCGCATGGCCTTGGCGCCGAGCGCGCAGTTGAGGCCGATGGTGAAGGGGCTTGCATGGCGCACAGAGTGCCAGAAGGCCGTCGGCGTCTGGCCCGACAGCGTGCGGCCGGACAGGTCGGTGATCGTGCCGGAGATCATCACCGGCAGGCGCACGCCCTTCTCGATGAAGATCTCTTCTGCTGCGAAGATCGCCGCCTTGGCGTTCAGCGTGTCGAAGATGGTCTCGATCAGGATGATGTCGGCGCCACCGTCAATGAGGCCGCGCAACTGCTCGCCATAGGCCAGGCGCAGATCGTCGAAAGTCACGGCGCGGTAGCCGGGATTGTTGACGTCGGGCGACATCGACGCGGTGCGGTTGGTCGGCCCAAGAGCGCCGGCGACGAAACGGCGCTTGCCGTCCTGCTGCTGGGCTCGCACCGCCGCGCGCCGCACCAGCCGCGCACCATCGCGGTTCAGCGCGTAGACGGCATCCTCCATGCCGTAATCGGCCTGCGCGATGGAGGTCGAGGAGAAGGTGTTGGTCTCGAGGATGTCGGCGCCTGCCATGGCGTATTGGTAGTGGATTTCCTCGATCGCCCCGGGCTGCGTCAGGATCAGCAGGTCATTGTTGCCCTGCTGGTGGCAGGCGCAGCCAGCGAACGCCTCGCCGCGAAACTGGCTTTCGTCGAACCCCAGGCCCTGGATCTGCGTGCCCATGGCGCCGTCGAGGATGAGGATACGTTCGCGCGCCGCCGCCGTCAGCGCCGCAAGCACTTCCGAACCGTCGGGCTTCGCCGCGACGGGGCCGAACAATGCGTCCAGCGATGCAGAGTTCTGCGACATTTTTTATCCCTTTGGCGACAAGCCTATTCATGTCACATAAGGATATCTTTATGTCAATATACGACAGATGATCGACCGTGTCACGCGACAACCGACGCGGCAGTCGTTCTTCAGTGCAATCCGGCCAGCAAGGCTTGCGCCTCGGCAAGATTCTTTTCCGAGCCAGCGGTGAGGTCGTCCATCTTGCGGTCCCAGAAGATGACCAGCGCATCCTGGCAGGCAGCGATGGCTTCCTCGGCATGCGCTTTCTCCTTGCGGGCGGCGCCGAGATCGGTCAGCACGTCGCACAGGCTGTGCTGCGTGAAGGCGACGCCCGGCACCGAATTGATCATCTTCTACGGCGATGGCCTCGCGCAGGATCGGCACGGCTTCCTCGAAACGGGCGACGTTGTTTTCGGCGCGGCCGGCAAGCGTCAGCGCATAGCCGACCTCGTTCTGCAGGCTGGCCCAGCGGTCGGGGTCGCGGTCGCGGCCAGCCTCGCCGGCCAGAACCCGGTTCACGGCAATCGCTTCGTCGAACACTGCCGGTTCTGGCGCCTTCGCGCCGATCATGCCGAGCACCCCGGTCTGTCGGGAACTGGCCCAGAAGCCGGCTGGCTTTCACGCCGCGAGCGGATAGTGTCAGCAAGGAGGCCGTCATGCTTAAACCAGAGAGGAGCCTTTCAGGGGAGGTTGCGATGACAGAATTCACGCCTAAATTCGATCTGGCCGGCAAGGTGGTGCTGGTCACCGGCGCCTCGCGCGGCATTGGCCGCGCCTGCGCGCTGGCCTGTGCCGGCTCCGGTGCCGACATGATCGTCGGTGTGCGCAGCAAGGCCGACGGGGCGGACCTTGTCGCCGAGATCAAGAGCTTGGGCAGGCGGGCGCTTGCCGTGCAGGTGGATTTGACCGATCTCGCCACGGTGCGAAAGGCCGTCGCCGACGCGCACGCCGCCTTCGGCCGCATCGACGTGCTGGTCAACAATGTCGGGCTCGGGCCAGAAAACCTGGCCGAAAACGTCACCGAGGAAGATTTCGACCTGACGGTGAACGTCAATCTCAAGGGCACGTTCTTCACCACCCAGGCGGTCGGCCGGTTGATGATCGCGCAGAAATCCGGGCGCATCATCAACATCAGCTCACAGGCCGGCACGGTGACGCTGAAGGGCGAGGCGATCTACTGCATGAGCAAGGCGGCGATCAACCATTTGACGCGCTGCCTGGCCGCAGAATGGGCGCAGCACAAGATCGCCGTCAACAGCGTGGCGCCGACGTTCATCTGGACCGACGGCACGCGGCCCTCGCTCGCCGAGCCGGACTTTCACGCCCATGTGCTCGGCCACATTCCGCTCGGCCGTATCGGCGACCCGATCGATGTCGCGGGGACCGTGGTGTTCCTGGCCTCGCCGGCGGCGTCGATGATCACGGGGGCGAATATATTGGTGGATGGCGGGTGGTCGGTGGCGTAGGTCAGCCGCAGGTTGTGAGCGAATTCGAAAGATGCGCGTATACTTTTCGAAAGGAAGGCGGCATGTCCATCAATCGCAAGCTCAAAGAGGCGGGCAACTTCACGCCGTCCGAGATGGGACTTCTAGGGCGTGTCTTCGAGCAGGCGAAGCGCGAGGGCGACTCCGACGCCAGCCGAGAAGCACTGGCCTCTCGCATCATCGCCAACTATATGGCCGGAATCACCGACGAGGCCGAGCTTCTCGCCTTGTCACGGCAGCCGCTTGGTCGGTGAAGCGGCAAATGGGATAGCTCGTTGAACGTCCCTCAGAAAAGCCCCGGCCTCGCGACCCGGGGTTTTCGCTTCAAGGAAATGAGAGGTCCTCCCCGCCGGTCCGCTCGCCAGCCGGCTTCGATCGCCCGTTCACGGCACAGTGTGGGCGGTCAGGCCATCTTTGCCATTATCTTGGCCATATCCGCCGTGTCGAACGCCCTCAATGTCTGCGTTCTGATGTTGCCCAGCGATGCGATCGACAAGGCCAGTGCAGTCGCAGCAATGTCGTCGTCGGCCTCGGCAATCGCCACGACATCATATTGACCAAGCGTCCACAACAAGGTGTGCACCTTGATGCCGTTCTTGCTGGCCATCGCCTTGAAGGCCTCAGCACGCTTCTGGGTATCCTTTATGGTCTTGATACCCTGGTCTGTGAAATTTGACAGCAATACGTAATAGGCCATTGGTTCCTCCCATGGGTGGAAGCGGGCGGGCACTCACGGCGCGTCCGCCGTCTCCCGGAACCACCATAACACGAGTCAGGTGCGTGAACCACTTGCGGCAAAGAAGGCCATCGAGCGCCGTTGTCGCTTCAACCAAACAAGACCAAAGTGGAGTTCGTCGACATTCCCCGAGGCGGCCAATTGCGTGGCCACGATCTTGATGTGCGAGCTCCATGCCGCCGGCGCGTGCCAAGCCGGCTATCGGTTCATCTCGGATCCGGTTTCGTGGCCCAGGAAGTTTGCCTCGGCCCCAACCGGCCCAGACAAGTTCACCTGAAAAACGCAGATCAGTCCTGACTTTTCGAACGTCAGCCTCACGCCACCCGCGGATTCGGATTTGAATATGCGCTCCAGTAGCTGCGTGCCAAATCCCTTGCGCTCAATAGGTCCCACGGTTGGGCCGCCAATCTCTCGCCATTCGAGCTCAAGTCGGGGGTGCCCGTTTTCAATCCCAAGCCGCCACGATATCGAAACTCTGCCGTTTGCATTCGACAGCGCCCCATATTTTATCGCGTTCGTCGTCAGCTCATGAAGCGCGAGTGCAAATGAGAGAGCTACGTGTGGCGGAAGCCAGACCTTCTCTCCGCGAATTTGAACGCGATCCATCGCCGCATGCGGCTTGATCGACGCAGCGACCAGATCATTGAGATCGGCACCACTCCAGTTCTTCTGCGTAAGGACGTCGTGCGCCTTCGCCAGGGAGATGAGCCGGCTGGAGAGGGTCCGTCCTGCCTCAGGCAAAGTGGTGGCGTTCCGGATCGTCTGGCTGGCAATGGCCTGGACCACAGCAAGCGTGTTCTTGACGCGGTGGTTCAGTTCATTGACCAGCAATTTGCGATGTTCTTCGCCGCGTTTGCGGTCCGTTATGTCAAGGCTGATTTGCACGGCGCCAATGATGTTGCCGGCTGGGTCGCGGATTGGGCGCGCGCTGGAGAGCAGGAAGCGCTCGACTCCCGACGGAAGGGTGTATGCGAACTCTTCATTGTCGGTCAGTTCCCCACGCATTGCCCGGCTTAGAGGCCGGTCCTCCCGGCTCACTGTGTGACCGTCCTTGACCGCCACCGTGTCGATCACGCGGTCGGGGGTGCCAAAGGATTTGCGGACGTCGGTCGGCAAACCCATGAGTTCCGCCGCGAAGCGATTGCGGATAACCTGCAGGGCTTTCGGGTCATAGGTAAACCAGACGGCCGCCGGCACCGTCTCCAACACCGTCTCCAACTCATACCGGCGCTCGGCGATGGCACGCTCTGCGGCAACCAGCGCCCGCGCAACGGCGGCAAACTCCTTGACCGAGGTTGACATGGGTTCAACCGCGCGGCCGTGACCCAGTGCCTCGGCGCGAGCCGCAAGGTCTGCGGTGGCCCTCGTGAAATGTTTTCCTACGACATAGGCAAGCGCCGCGGAGACAAGAAGCGCCAAGATGCCGATCCCGCAGACTGCCGCAAGCGAACGCCAAAACGGCGCCTGCACCTCCGAAAGCGGGACGTTGGCGGTGTAGAACCAATCGGAATATGGGGATCGGTAGTAGCCCGCGAGCAACGTTGTTCCCTCGTAGTTCCTCGATGTGAAGCTGCCGGAGCGGCCAACGATCTTTTCCAGATACTCCGGCAAACCTGGCTTGCCGGTCATCTCCTCGTGCGCCCTGGAGCGCGCCACGTAATTTCCGTCGTGATCCCCGATGCCGACCGTCCAGCCCTCGGGCACGGCTGGCATCATCACGTTGCGTATGCGCGCGGTTGGCACGGAAATCGAAAGAAGCAGGTCTTCGCCCTTCGGGGCCGGCACCCGTATGGCAACGGCAATGCGGTAGTTTTTGGCATTGTTGCCGGTGAAGACATTGCTGACGAGAATGCCGGACGCTTTGAGCCTCTCCCGATCCGCGGCCGACATCGGTTCCACTGGTGGAAGGTCTGCGCCGTAGCCGATCTCCGTATTCAAGAGTTGATTGCGACCCAAATCGCGAAGGACAATGATCCGGTCCGTCCCTTGAACCAGGCGCTGTGCCTCGCCATGAAATGCTTCCAGATTGCCGTTGGCGAGAGCGGCCGATTTCGACAGAGCGTTGAGAGTCGTTTGGAGATTGGCAAGTTCGCCCTCGACGACCAGCGAAACCTGCCGGGCCGTTTGCAAGGCATCGTGTTCGAAGCGGGATCGCTCATGCAGAGCATATTGGACCAGCAGATAGGCCGCGAAGAGCCACACGGGTATCACCGCGGCAGCGATCAGACCAAGCAGGTGCGATCGAGCTGATCGACGAGGCAAAATCGTTTCCCCCTGCCGCCTCAGGAATTCGGCAACCATAGCTGCAAGCCGGGGAACAGCAAGTGCTAGTTAGCGCGAACGCAGCGCCCACCAGATCATCAGCCTGCAGGTTCCGGCCGCGCATGACGATCCAACCAAGCCGAACGTCGGTGCATGGTCAAGACGCGCTGTTCCCGTAGCTCTGCCCACCCCGCTCGATTGGCGGGACTGACCGAACATGCGCTCCATTCTCGGCGTCATTTCCGGACATCGGCCAGCGGCGCCTAATCCCATTAGGGCGCGTCGTTTCCAATGAGTGTCACGAAGTGCTCTAATACGTCCTGCGCAGTTCGCTCCGCAGTATGTCCAGCGACTGCCCATTGCGCAAAGTGTCCATCAATGCACATGCGTGCGAGCCCGTAGACGAGCGCCCTCGCAGCTATCTGGGTCTCTGCTATATCGGTTGAACGGAGCATGTTTCGTCGCTGTGCTTCCACCACCGACTCTTCCATCAACGAACGCACCGCTTCGTTGTCGTTACGCAGCGACTCCGAACTGTCCCAATCAATAAGACTGCGCGTCGAAATGATCTGGAAATGGGTGGGGTTTCGCATTGCCCAGCGCAAATAGGCGATACCAACGGCGGCAAATCGCTCAATCGGATCGTCGGAAGCGAGGCTTTCGACCGCTTTCGTAATCTCTGAGCGGAACCGGCTCATTGCCTGCTCCGCGACAGCCGTCATCAATGCGGTCTTGTTGCTGAAATGACGAAAGGGGGCGCCTGGAGAAACGCCGGCCCGCTTTGCGGCTTCGCGCACGCTCACATTGTCGGGGCCGCCCTCCTCGACAAGTTGAACCGCAGCGTCAATCAGCGCATCCCGCAAATTGCCATGGTGATAGCCGGTGCGGCCAGGTGTCTTGGCTTTTGGCATATCATTCCCTTCGTTCGATACAGCTGCACCCCTCCCTTATATCACGATCCGCGAAGTATGTAATCACTGTTTACAACCCATCTTGGCCGATATAAGCAGTGATTACATTCAGAATCGGAACGGGCCGCGGTCTTCGCGGCTCCCAAATTCCTGGATGGAGGAGAAGAACATGCTTGACGCAAACGTCGAACCCTGCCGCCCTCAAATTATGTCGTTCCCGAGTTCATCTAATGCGCCCGATGTTCGGACTGTTCAGTCGAGCGAAGCCGTGTCCAACGTCATGCTCTACCGGCTTGCATCCATGGCCGGAGCGGGAAGCGCGCTCATCCTTCTGGTCAACGCCGCAAAAAGGAGCGCACTCATCGCGACCACCGATTTCACGCAGCTCCTCGCGCCACTCGCCGAGATATTGGCGCTCGGTCTTATCGTAGGCTTGTTCCTTGCCTTCGGTCGGCGCGCGGGCCCGCTGGGCACGATTGCGTTCGTCGTCAACTTCATCGCACTCGCAAGTCTGGAAGGGGTGGAAGTGGTGATCAATCTCGTTTTTTCCAAACTTCCGCTGACGACCATCATGGACCTGCGAGCCGGGCCCCTAGGCTTGGCATTGGTGGCAAGTTCGTTACTTTTTCTGGTCGGGACGCTGGCGTTTGCGATCTCTCTCGCCGTTAGGAAAGGCGTGCCGCGCGTTCCGCTCGCTCTCTATTTCATGGGTGCGGTGCCAATTGCGCTGCGTGCGCTCGTTCCGGAGTGGACACTCGACGTGGGCCTCGTGGTTCTCGCGACGGCGATCGCGTGGCTGGCCGGCTCGCTGTGGATACGCGCGAGCACCATCGATGATGTCAGGCCGGAAAGTGTCATGCACCTATCGCGCGGTGCATAAGTCAGGATCGCATTGCCAGTCTGCTTTTGGGTCAGAAACGACTGAAAGTCACTAATGCCCTAATACGGAAGTCGGGTTCTGCTGCCATCCGTTGACGAGCGTTCTGCTCGCCGAAGGCCACTCGGTCCGGTCGGCGATACGCTCCCACCAATCGCTCATCATGCGTGTGGCCGAAGGCGGCTGACGAGCGTGGCGAGTTCCGCCTGACGGTATGTGTTGTTCTTGGCGAATACCGCTCTGAGCTGGGTGCGCGCGGTTTCGCTACTGATGTCGAGTGCAATTGCGCCGCATTAATGCCATCGCCCGACGCAAGGCGAGCGGCCAGCCTGGCCTCGGCTGCCGTCAAGCCAAATGCAGCGCGCAAGCGCAGTGCATCCGGACGCGCCAGAGACCTATATTCGTGGAAATCTGGCGAAAACGGCTGGTGCTGCGAGAGAGGATTGAACTCTCGACCTCTCCCTTACCAAGGGAGTGCTCTACCACTGAGCTACCGCAGCCGCCGATGGCGGGGCTTCTGCCATATCGAACCGGCAAGCGCAAGGCCAAGTGCAACGCTTCTGTGAATGCCTTTGCCGGATCGCTTTTAATGACATGGCGGCGCCACAATGTTGGCTATCCCTGATTGGCGGGCTGGCTGGTCGCCGACCGGGACGGGACGATGAACGACAAGACAATTCCAGTGAAAAAGGGCGGCACGGACCGCAAGGACCGGCTCGCCGAACAATTGCGCGCCAATCTGCAGAAGCGCAAGGCGCAGTCGCGCTCGCGGCGCACCGGGGACGCTGACAAGCAGCGCACCGGGGACGCCGACCAGAGGCCGGACGGGCTCGGCGCGGCAAGGGAAATACAAAAAGATTAACGCAAATCGGCCACTCTTGGACCGGATACCAGGAAATCCTATTTCTTGAACCAGACCGGCCAATGGTCTAGACGGGCCGATACTCAAACGATTGAAGCGGCCTTTTTGGCCGAGAGGGACGTTCTTCCATGGATCGCATCAGAATTGTCGGCGGCAACAAGCTTGCCGGAAGCATCCCGATCTCGGGCGCGAAAAACGCCGCCCTGCCGCTGATGATCGCCTCGCTTTTGACCGACGACACGCTGACGCTGGAAAACGTGCCGCATCTGGCCGATGTCGAGCAGCTGATCCGCATCCTCGGCAATCACGGCGTCGACTATTCGGTCAATGGCCGCCGCGAGAAGCAGAATGAGGGCTATTCGCGCACCATCAATTTCTCGGCCCGCAACATCGTCGACACCACGGCCCCTTATGAGCTGGTGTCGAAGATGCGCGCGTCGTTCTGGGTGATCGGCCCGCTGCTTGCCCGCATGGGCGAGGCCAAGGTGTCGCTGCCGGGCGGTTGCGCCATCGGCACGCGCCCGGTCGACCTGTTCCTCGACGGCCTGCAGGTGCTGGGCGCCGATATCGACGTCGACACCGGCTATGTCATCGCCAAGACCCGTAATGGCCGGCTTGTCGGCAACCGCTACGTGTTCCCGAAAGTCTCGGTCGGCGCCACCCATGTGCTGATGATGGCGGCAGCGCTGGCCAAGGGCGAGACGGTGCTTGAAAACGCCGCCTGCGAGCCCGAAATCGTCAACCTCGCCGAGTGCCTCAATGCCATGGGCGCCAGGATTTCCGGCGCCGGCACGCCTGTTATCACCATCGATGGCGTCGAATCACTCTCCGGCGCCCGCGTCCGCGTCATTCCCGACCGCATCGAGACCGGCACCTATGCCATGGCGGTGGCGATGACCGGCGGCGACGTCGTGCTTGAAGGCGCACGCCCCGAACTGCTGCAGACCGCGCTCGACGTGATCGCCCAGACCGGCGCCGAGATCACGCCGACCAATTCCGGCATCCGGGTCAGGCGCAACGGCGCCGGCATTTCGCCGGTCGACGTGACGACGGCACCGTTCCCGGCGTTCCCGACCGATTTGCAGGCGCAGTTCATGGGCCTGATGACGATGGCCAAGGGCAAGTCGCGCATCACCGAGACGATTTTCGAAAACCGCTTCATGCACGTGCAGGAACTGGCCCGGCTCGGCGCCCACATCACGCTTTCGGGTCAGACGGCGATCGTCGACGGCGTGCCGAAGCTGAAGGGCGCGCCGGTCATGGCGACCGATCTTCGCGCCTCCGTCTCGCTGGTCATCGCCGGCCTGGCGGCCGAAGGTGAGACGACGGTCAACCGCGTCTACCATCTCGACCGCGGCTTCGAGCGGCTGGAAGAAAAGCTGTCCAATTGCGGCGCGGTGATCGAGCGGATTTCGGCGTAGGCAACTGCCTTCCAGCGTTGCTGGCTGGCGAAAGCCGAAGCAGCATCCACTCTTCCCCTTTTGCGGGGGAGGTCGGCAGCTTCGTCGGCGACCCCTGTAGCAGTCGCGGTTGCACGGAGCGGAAAGACCGCCTAGAGCCTGTTTCATCTCGACCAGGGTCGAGATGAGGCTCCAGATTCCTGCTTGAGCATGATCTTTTCCGAAAACCGGTTTCCACTTTTGGGGATCATGCTCTAACAGAAGGCTGAACATCAACCTTCAGGTGCGAAATCCGCATGACCGCCCTTAAGCTTATCGCACTCGACGACCAGGACCTGAGCATCGTCTCGGCGCATGTCCAGGATGCCGTGATGAAGGTCTCGGACCTCGAATTCCTGCCTTCGGCCAAGCGTTTCGTGTTGACCATGAACCGCTTCGTCTGGGAGGCCAAGTCAGGCCTGTTTCGCCAGCACAATGAGCGGCGGCAGGCGGTGCTGCATTTCGACCGCGTGCTTGGCGCCAAGACCAATGGCATTGCCCGCGACAAGCCGGCCGAGACCCTGTCGCTGCTGGCGATCAGTTTCATCGAGATCAACAAGCCGGCCGGCATCGTCGAGCTGATCTTTTCGGGCGGCGGCACCATCATGCTCGATGTCGAGTGCATCGAGGCCCGCCTTGCCGACATCGGCGGCGCGTGGGAAGCCACCTCGCGCCCCGTCCACAAGGCTTGAGCGTCCGATGGCCATCACGCTTCGTCAGTCCGACGCCGATTTCGAGCAGCGTTTCGCCGCCTTCCTTTTGACCAAGCGAGAGGTGTCGGCCGATGTCGATGCCGCGGTGCGCGACATCATCGCACGCGTGCGCGCCGAGGGCGACGCGGCGCTGATCGACTACACCAGGAAATTCGACCATGCCGACCTCAGGGAGCTCGGCATTGCCGTATCAAGGGACGACATCGCCCAAGCTTACAAGGCCGCCGACCCAAAGACGATCGAGGCGCTGGAATTCGCACGCGACCGTATCCGCTCGCATCACGAGCGGCAGCGCCCCCGGGACGATCGCTATACGGACGCCGCCGGCGTCGAGCTCGGCTGGCGCTGGACGGCGATCGAGGCGGTCGGTCTCTATGTGCCGGGCGGCACGGCGAGCTACCCAAGCTCGGTGCTGATGAACGCCATCCCGGCTGGGGTGGCCGGCGTCGAGCGCATCGTCATGGTCGTGCCGGCGCCCGGCGGCATCATCAATCCGCTGGTGCTGGTGGCGGCCGATATCGCTGGCGTGTCGGAGATTTATCGCGTCGGCGGCGCCCAGGCGGTCGCGGCACTTGCCTATGGCACCGAGACCATAAAGCCAGTGGCCAAGATCGTCGGCCCAGGCAATGCCTATGTCGCGGCGGCCAAGCGCCAGGTGTTCGGCACCGTCGGCATCGACATGATCGCCGGGCCCTCGGAAGTGCTTGTCGTGGCCGACGGCAGCAACGACCCGGACTGGATCGCCGCCGACCTGCTGGCCCAGGCAGAGCATGACGCGTCGGCGCAGTCGATCCTGGTCACCGACGATCCGGCCTTCGGTCGTGCCGTCGAACAGGCCGTGGAACGCCAGTTGCAGAGCCTCCCGCGCGCCGAGACAGCAGCGGCGAGCTGGCGCGATTTCGGCGCGGTGATCGAGGTCGCCTCGATCGACGCCGCGCTGCCGCTGGTCAACCGCATCGCCGCCGAACATGTCGAACTCGCCATCGACGATGCCGAGGGGTTCCTGGCGCGGATGCGCAATGCCGGTGCCGTCTTTCTCGGCCGCCACACGCCGGAAGCCATCGGCGACTATGTCGGCGGCTCCAATCACGTGCTGCCGACGGCACGCTCGGCGCGCTTCTCGTCGGGGCTGTCCGTGCTCGATTTCGTCAAGCGCACCTCGATCCTGAAGCTTGGACCGGAGCAGTTGCGGATTCTGGCGCCGGCGGCCATTGCGCTGGCCAAGGCGGAAGGCCTCGATGCGCATGGACGCTCCGTCGCCATACGGCTGAACATGTAGGCCATCATGTCGGACTACGATCGAACCCGCGCCAGGCTGATCGATGTCGAACTCGATGAATCGATCGGCCGTTCGACGCCCGATGTCGAGCATGAACGCGCGGTGGCGATCTTCGACCTGATCGAGGAAAACAGTTTTCAACCCGTCAATGACGGCGGCGACGGCCCCTATCGGCTGAAACTGTCGCTGGCCGAGCAGCGCCTGGTCTTTGCCGTGGCGCGCGAGGACGGGGCTGCCGTCGTCACCCACATCCTGTCGCTGACGCCGCTCAGGCGCATCGTCAAGGACTACTACATGATCTGCGAGAGCTACTACGACGCCATCCGTACCTCGACGCCGAGCCACATCGAGGCGATCGACATGGGCCGCCGCGGCTTGCACAATGAGGGCTCGCAGACGCTGATGGACCGGCTGGCCGGCAAGATCGACATCGACTTCGATACGGCGCGCCGGCTGTTCACGCTGGTCTGCGTGCTGCACTGGCGGGGTTAGTCCTGGCTACCCTGCCCCGCTCGATCCTATTCCTGTGCGGCATGAACGCCGTGCGTTCGCCGATGGCGGAGCAGATGGCGCGGCGGGCGCTGCCGGCCACCATCTTCGTCGCCTCGGCCGGCGTTCGCGCCGGCGAGCGCGATCCGTTCGTCGATGCGGTGCTGGCAGAGGAAGGCCTGTCGCTGGGCGAGCGTCACCCAAGGACGATGGACGATCTCGAGGACGACTATTTCGACCTCATCGTCACGCTGGCGCCGGAAGCGCACCATGCGGCGCTCGAACTCACCCGCTCGCTCGCCGTCGAGGTCGAATACTGGCCGACGCCGGACCCGACCGATGCCGCCGGCACGCGCGAACAGATCATGGCCAGTTATCGGGACGTACGCGAGCGGCTGAAAACGCGGATCGGCCGCCGTTTCGCCGAGATAGAGCCTGTTCCATCCCGATAGAATCGGGACGGCTCCAATTCTCTCTGTTTGAGCATGATCTCGGACAAACGGTTTCCGTTTGTCCGGGAAAACCGGGTTCCACTTGTCGGGATCATGCTCGCGAGCCCACCGATTAAGCGTGTTCACAAGCGGACGATTATCATATAGGTTCCGCCGAAATTCCGGCCGGGGCGCTGGAACTACCATCCAAGCAAAGGTATCGAATGCCGAAGGAAGAAGTCCTCGAGTTTCCGGGTGTCGTGACGGAATTGTTGCCCAACGCGATGTTCAGGGTGAAACTCGAAAATGAACACGAGATCATCGCCCATACTGCCGGCCGCATGCGCAAGAACCGCATCCGTGTGCTGACCGGCGACAAGGTTCTGGTCGAGATGACGCCATACGACCTGACCAAGGGCCGCATCACCTATCGTTTCAAGTAAGCAAAGTCCGACTGGTCCGCGATGAGCATTTTGCAGAAGCTGGTGCTTGCCTCGGGTTCGCCGCGCCGGATCGAGCTCTTGCAGCAGGCCGGCATCGAGCCGGACCGCGTGCTGCCGGCCGATGTCGACGAGACGCCGCTGCGCGCCGAGCATCCGCGCTCGCTGGCCAAGCGGCTGTCGAAGGAAAAGGCCGAGAAGGCATTCGCTTCGCTGAAGGCCGAGACCGACTATGCGCCGGGCTTCGTGCTGGCGGCCGACACGGTGGTCGCCGTCGGGCGGCGCATCCTGCCCAAGGCCGAAACCCTCGACGACGCCGCCAACTGCCTTGGGCTGTTGTCCGGCCGTTCGCACCGGGTCTATTCCGGCATCTGCCTGATCACGCCGGGCGGCAAACTGCGCCAGCGGCTGGTCGAGACGCGGGTGCGCTTCAAGCGACTGCCGCGCGAGGAGATCGACGCCTACGTCGCCTCGGGCGAATGGCGCGGCAAGGCCGGCGGCTATGCCGTCCAGGGACTCGCCGGCGCCTTCGTCGTCAAGCTGGTCGGCTCCTACACCAACATCGTCGGCCTGCCGCTCTATGAGACGGTGGCACTGCTTTCCGGCGAAGGCTTCAAGGTGCATGGCGGCTGGCTGGCGGGAGCCCGGCTTTGAATTCCGACCCCAAAGTCACGCCACTGCGGCCAAAGCGCCCCTGCCCCGAATGCGGCAAGCCGTCGGCGCGCGACACCTTTCCGTTCTGCTCGACGCGCTGCAAGGACATCGACCTCAACCGCTGGCTGAAGGGCGCCTATGTCATCCGGGCCCGCGACGACGAGGAAGAAACGGACGCCGACGAGCCTAAATGAGGCTGGGCCGCCGGGAGCGGTTCATCAGGCGGCTTCAGTCTTGCGCCCGACACGTGCCCAGGCCGGCAGCCAGTCGCCATGAGCGGCCAAGAGATCATCGACCAGTGACCAGATCTGGTCGAGATCGAGCTCGGCGGCGGTGTGCGGATCCATCATCGCGGCATGGTAGATGTGCTCGCGGTTTTCCGTCATCAGCGCCCGCACCGTCAGCTCCTGAACGTTGATGTTGGTGCGGATCAGCGCCGTCAATTGCGGCGGCAGGTCGCCGATATAGGTCGGCTGGATGCCGGAGGCGTCGACCAGGCACGGCACTTCGGCGGCGCAATCCCGGGGCAGCGAGGTGATGCAGCCATTGTTGCGGACATTGCCGTAGATCACCGAGGGTTCGCCCGTCCATACCGAATTCATGATCGAGGAAGCATACTCCCTGGACTCCTCGACCTCGATGCGCTGGGCCGAGCGGTAGGCCTGCGCCTGGTCTTTCCAGCGCTCGATCTGCTCGATGCAGCGTTTGGGATATTCGTCGAGCGGAATGCCGTATTTCTCGATCAAATCGGGGCGGCCTTCCTTGATGAAATAGGGCGTGTATTCGGCGAAATGCTCGGAGCTTTCGGTGACGAAATAGCCCAGCCGCGTCAACATCTCGTAGCGCACCTTGTTGGGGCAGCGCGGGTTCCAGCCGGGCTTGGGCGCGCGGCCTTCGCGATAGGCACGCACGAGATCGGGATAGAGGTTGCGGTAGGAACCGTCCGGCTGGCGATGCTCGAAGCTGAGGTAGAAGGCCATATGGTTGATGCCGGCCGAGCGATAGCGGATCTCTTCGTAGGGAAGGTCGAGGTCGTGCGCCAGCTCCATTGCCGTGCCCTGCACCGAATGGCAGAGCCCGACCTGCCTGATCTCAGGGTATTTCTCTGATATCGCCCAGGTGTTGATCGCCATCGGGTTGACGTACTGCAGCATGATCGCCTGCGGGCAGACGGCAAGCATGTCCTCGCAGATCTTCCACAGATGCGGCACGGTCCTCAGGCCGCGCATGATGCCGCCGACGCCGAGCGTGTCGGCGATCGTCTGGCGCAGGCCGTATTTCTTCGGCACTTCGAAGTCGGTGACCGTGCAGGGCTCATAGCCGCCGATCTGGAAGGCGACGACGACGAAGTCTGCGCCCGCCAGCGCCTTGCGCTGGTCGGAATGGGTCTCGGCCTTCGCCTTGACGCCGAGCGTCGCGATCAGCTTGTTGACGACGATGGCGCTCTCTTCGAGCCGCTGCGGATTGATGTCCATCAGCGCGATCGTCGCGCCTGAAAGCGACGGGCGCTGCAGCACGTCGCCGACAATGTTCTTCATGAACACCGTCGAGCCGGCGCCGATGAAAGTGATCTTGGGATTTCTTGCCACGCTAACCTCCGGCATATGTTCAGGCCACATCGAAAGCGGCCCTGACGAGCCGTTCGGTGTAGGCGGTCTTGGGATTGGACAGGACCTCGTCGACGGGGCCCTGTTCGACGATCTTGCCGTGCTGCATAACGATGACGCGGTGGCACAGCGCGCGCACCACCTTGAGGTCGTGCGAAATGAAGAGGTAGCTCAAGCCACGCTCGTCCTGCAGCTTGCGCAACAGGTCGATGATCTGCGCCTGGACGGACAGGTCGAGCGCGGATGTCGGCTCGTCGAGCAGGATGAATTCGGGCTCGAGCGCGATGGCGCGGGCGATCGCAATGCGCTGCCGCTGGCCGCCGGAGAATTCGTGCGGGAACCGGGAAAGAATGTCACCCGGCATGCCGGCGCTGACCAGCGCCTCGCGCACCCGGTCGACCCGCTCGGCCCGCGTCGCGCCGATGCTGTTGACGATCAGCCCTTCCTCGATGATCTGGCCGATCGTCATGCGCGGATTGAGCGAAGAGAACGGATCCTGGAAAACGATCTGCATGCGCGAGCGCAACGGCCGCATCTCGTTGCGCGATAGGTCTTGGATCGGCTTGCCGTCGAAACGGATTTCGCCGCGCTTGGTGTCGATCAATCTCAGCAGCGCCTGGCCGAATGTGGTCTTGCCGGAACCGGATTCGCCGACCAGCCCCAGCGTCTCATGGCGGCAAAGCTTGAGGCCGAGATCGTCGACGGCGACCAGCTCGCGCCAGTCCGGTTTCAGGAAACTGCCGTGGCGCAGCATGAAGCAGACGCGCACGTCATTAGCCTCGAGGATGGCGCCGCTGCCCTCAGGAAGCGGTTGCGGACGCCCGCGCGGCTCCGAGGCGAGCAGCCGCTGGGTGTAGGGATGCTGCGGGTCCGCAAACAACCGTTCGGTGACGTTGTGCTCGCACATCGCGCCATGCTGCATGACATAGACGTAGTCGGAGAATTTGCGCACCACGGTGAGATCGTGGGTGATCAGGATCACGGCCATCCGCAGCTCTTTCTGCAGATTGCGGATCAGGTTCAGGATCTGCGCCTGGACGGTGACGTCGAGCGCGGTGGTCGGCTCATCGGCGATCAACACGTCGGGATCGTTGGCGAGCGCCATGGCGATCATCACGCGCTGCCGCTGACCGCCCGAAAGCTGGTGCGGATACTGTTTGAGCCGCGCCTCCGGCTCGGGGATCTGGACATGCCGCAGCAGCTCGAGCGCCCGTGCCCAAGCTTGCCTGCGGCTCACCTTGCGGTGCACCCGGATCGCCTCGACGATCTGGCTGCCGACCGTATAGATCGGGTTGAGCGAACTCATCGGCTCCTGGAAAATCATCGAGATGCGGTTGCCGCGCAGCTTGCGCCGCTCGCTCTCGGGGAATTTCAGGATGTTCTGGCCGTCGTAACAGATGCTCGATTTCGGCGACACGGTGGCGCGCCGCGACAGCAGCCCCATGACGGCGCGCGCCGTCACCGACTTGCCGGAGCCGGATTCGCCGACGATGGCAATCGTCTCGCCGCGATAGAGCTGGAACGAGATGTCCTTGACCGCTTCGACAACGCCGTGCTCGACCTTGAAGGCGACCTCGATGTTGCGGGCGTCGATGATGGGCTGGTCCTGGCGCCCGTCATGGTCAAGACGAACGATGGGTGCGAAGGACCCGGCGAGTAAGACGGTCATCCCAGCCACCTCAATACGGATCGACGGCATCGCGCAGGCCGTCGCCCAGCGCGTTGAAGGCAAAAACGGTGGCGAGCACGAAACCGACCGGCGACAGGATCCAGGGATAAGTGCCGATGACGGAATAGGTCGCGGTGTCCTGCAGCATCAGGCCCCACGAGATCAGCGGCGGCTTGACCGCGAAGCCGAGGAACCCCAGGAAGGATTCAAGCAGCACCACCGTCGGGATCGCCAAGGTGACGGCGACGATCACGTGGCTCATCACATTGGGCAAGATGTGCTGCAGGATGATGCGCCGGTCGGTGGCGCCGACCGCCATGGCGGCGCGCACATATTCGATGCGCGCCAAAGCCAGCGTCTTGCCGCGCACTTCGCGCGACATCTGCGCCCAGCCCAGCGCCGACATGACGATGATGACGAAGGCGAGGAAGACGTTGGTCGGCGCAGTGACGGGGATCAGCGTCGTCAGCGCCAGATAGAGCGGCAGCTGCGGGAAGGCCAGCACCAGTTCGACGAAGCGCTGCATCCAGACGTCGAACCGGCCGCCGAAATAGCCGGAGACCATGCCGACGGTGGTGCCGATGACGGTGATGATGAAGACGACAGTCAGCGCGATCATCAGCGAGACCCGTGAGCCGTGGATGGCGCGCGACAGCACATCGCGGCCAAACTTGTCGGTGCCTAGGAAATGCACCGGCTGGCCGTCCGTCGAGGCAAAGAAATGCCGGTCCGCCGGGATCAGCCCGAAGAGCTTGTAGGGCGCGCCCTCGACGAAGAAGCCAAGCAGCCTCGGATGGTCGTAGTCGAGGCCGACGACGGGCTGGAAGGTGACCGGATCGAGGTCGGCCGAATCGGCCAGCGCATAGACCCGCGGCCGCGCGACGAAATTGCCGTCCTTGTCGTGGAAGGAAGGCAGTTGCGGCGGGGCGAAGCCGACATCGGTCGCCTTCGGATCCATCGGCGCCAGGAATTCGGCGAACACGGCCATCACCAGCAACAGCACGACGAGCCAAAGCCCTGCCATGCCGGTCCAGGAGCGCTTCAGCCGGCGCCAGACGAGCGCGATATAGCTCTCATTGCCGCGCGCCGGTTTGGCGACGATAGGTCCTTCGGCCGGCAGCGGTGCGGGTGATGGATCGCGGGCAAGCATCTAGCTCTCTCCGTATTGGCGGATGCGCGGGTCGAGCAGGACGAGCAGCATGTCGGCGATGATGTTGCCGACGATCAGCGTCGCCGACAGCACCATCATGAAGGTGGCGGTGACATAGACATCGCCGACCGCCATCGAACCGACGATCGCCGGGCCGACGGTCGGCAGCGCGAAGATGATCGCCGTCTCGATCTCGCCGGTGAGCATGTAGGGCAACACCACGCCCTGATACATGACGAGGGGATGCAGTGCATTGGGCACGGCATGGCGCATGACGACAGCGCTGCCGGTCAGACCCTTGGCTCTCGCCGTCTCGACATATTGGGCGTTGAGCGTATCCAGCAGATTGCCGCGCATGACGCGCATATTGTAGGCGAGGCCGCCGAAGGTGGCGATCGCCACGACCGGCCAGACATGCTTGACCAGGTCGACGAACTTCGCCCACGACCACGGCGCGCCGCCAAATTGCGGCGAGAAGAAGCTGCCGATCTCCGACACGTTGAACTGGAAGACGAGGAGATAGACGATGATCAGCGCCATCAGGAAGCGCGGCACGGTCATGCCGAGGAAGGAGATGGCCGACAGCGTCGAGTCGATCCAGGTGTATTGCCTTGTCGCCGCCCATATGCCGAAGGTGATGCCCAGCACCGAGGCCAGCAGATGGCAGACCAGCGCCAGGAGCAGCGTGCGCGGCAGGCGCTCGCCGACGACATCGGCCACCGGCTTGTTGTAGTAGAGGCTGTAGCCGAAATCGCCGCGGGTGATGATGCCGCCGATCCAATTGAGATACTGGACGGGCAGTGGCTTATCGAGGCCATGCTCGACGCGATAGGCATTGGCCTGGGCGTCGGCCTCGGCGAAGGAGGCTCCGCCCTGGTTGATCAGTTGCGAGCGGATGTAATCGGCATAGTCGCCCGGCGGCGCCTGGATGATGGCAAAGGTGACCAGGCTCAAAATGGCGAGGACCGGGATTGCCGACGCTATGCGCGTGAGCAGGAATCGCAGCATGGACGGTCCGTTTCCTTGTCTCGCCGGTCGTGCCCTTGGGTTGCGTCCGGAGTTTGGCTTTGTCCGGCCGCGCCAGCGGCGCGACCGGAGTTCTCTCAGTCAGGGAGGTAAACCTAATTCATCGGGCCCTTGTCTCCGGGTTTGCCGGGCAGTTCTTCAGGGAACAATTCGTATTTTGCCTGCTTGTCGGCCGCGACAAAGACCCGTTCGCGAACGATCGAATCCTCGGCCCAGTTGAACATGAAGATCGGCGTGCCCTGGGGAATGTTCGAGAAGCGCTTGTTGACGATCAGCGCGCCTGGATATTCCGTCAGGCCGATATTGTAGACGTGTTCGGTCGAGATCTTCTGGAACTCTTTCATCAGGCTGGCGCGTTTGTCGTTGTCCTCCGACGCGACGAACTTGTTGACGATCTCGACGAGGTCTTTTTCGAAAGGCATCAGGTCGACCTCGCCGCTTTCAGGCGCGCGATGGTTCCAACTGGTCTTCGGACCGACGGGCGCGAGCTGTTCGGTGTTCTGCACGACCGATGTCAGTTCCTGGTCGTTGCGCCGGATCAGCCAGTCGAAGCGGCCCGAATATTGCGAGGCATCGCGCTGGGTGCCGTTGAGGCCGTTCAGCACGACCCGCAGCCCAAGCTTTTCCATTTGCGCGACGACACCTTCGGCAAGGCTTTTGTCGGTGCCGTAGTCGTTGTTGACCAGCATCACGATCTCGACGTTCTTGCCGCCGGCGGTGCCGGCCGGGAAGTTCACGAAACCGTCGCCGTCGGTATCCTTGAGGCCAGCCCTGGCGAGTTCGGCCTTGGCGCCTGCGAGGTCGAACGGATAATAGACGGTCGACTTCCGGTCATAGAAGCTGGTGCCCGAGGAGAAGCCGCCGGGATAGATGGCGGTGAACGGCCCTTTGACGAGGGAATCGCCGAGCGCCTTGCGGTCGAGCGCCATGGTGACGGCCTTGCGGAAATCCTCATTGCGGTTCAGCTCGCGAACCGCCTGGCTGCGTTCGTCCGGGTTGCCCCAGCCATTGGCGGAAAAGTTCATGCGCAGATTGTAGCCGATGAGCCGCGGGCCGAAGGCCAGGCGTGCCGGCGCATTCGCCTCCGCCGCACGCTTCAGCGAGGCGACGAAGTTTTCCGGCTGCTCCAGATTGGAGAAGTCGGCCGCGCCGGCGACCGCCTGGACGTCGCGGTCGGCCCAGGTCGACAGCTTGTAGTGCAGTTCGTTGAGGTAGGGCAGCTGATTGCCCTTCTCGTCGACCTTCCAGTAGTAGGGATTGCGGCGCATGACGATGATGTCGTCCGGTCGGTATTCGACTGGCACCCAGGCGCCCATCACCGGCATGTTCATGAATTCCGGCGGGAAGGCATTCTTGAACTGGTCGTAGGTGTTCTTCGAATATTTCGGATGCTGCGGCTTCAGGATATGCGCGGGGCCGGGACAGAAGGTGCCGTAGGCCATCGCATAGAGGTACTGCTTCGGGAAGGCTTCCTTGAAGGTCCATTCGACGGTGTAGTCGTCGATCTTCTTCAGCGTCGTGCCGACACCAAAGGTTTCCGGCGTCGCGCCGTTCAATGGCGAGACGTTGGGATCAACGACCTCGTCGTCCCAGTAGAACATCACATCATCGGCGTTGAAGGCAACGCCGTCTGACCATTTTGCGCCTTCGACAAGATGCATGGTCAGCTTGTGGCCGTCCTTCGACCAGTCCCAGCTCCTGGCCAGGTTCGGCAGCGGTTCGGTGTCCTTGGCCTCGACCTGGAACAGCGGCGCGGTGCGCGTCAGGCATTCGGAAAGGCCGATATCGATGCCGCCCCAGCCCTGTGTCTGGCCGGCGCCATAGTTCCAGCCTTCCGGCCGGCCACCGATGACATGGCGCATCGTATCGCCATAGACGCCGATGCCGTCCTGCATGTTGGCCGTCTTGAAGACCAGCGGTTCTTTCGGCAGCCTGTCTTTCACCGGCGGCAGCTTGCCGGTCTTGACGTATTTCTCGGTGACCCAGTCGGGCTCGTGATATTCGGGCAGCGCCTTGAACTCCAGAATGGAGTCACGCGCCACATATTTGATCTTGCCCTCGGCGGGGAACGGTGTCGGCGCCGGCGGAACCGTCGGCTCGGAAGCGTATGCATTGAGTGCCGAAACCGAGACGCTCAGCGCCAGTCCGGCAGCAAGGCCGATATTGCGTAAATTCCTCACTGTCTCTCTCCCTCTTGTTTGTTCCGGAGCGTTCGCCCCGCTTCTCCTCGTATTCAAGCGGCTTCGTGGCGGTGGAACTGCCTCCCGCGGATCCACCATCACCACTTGAGGTTTCAGCCGGCCTGCTTCAGCGCGGCTTTTTCGGCGCGCAGCTCCTCGATCGAGCGCACACTTCGCCGCGCCGCGCCCGCCCATTCGCGGGTCTTCACCCCCGAAGTCGACAGCCGCTCCCTGGCGGCCGGAACCGCGTGGGCATATTGCGGCAGCCAGGCTGCCTGGGCGACGACCATTTCGTCGACCATCTGCCAGACCTCCTCCGGGGTTGAAACCGCGCCGACCAGCGGATCATGCAGCACGGCGAGCTTGAGCAGGTCGATATCGCCCGATATCGCGGCATGGACCGACATGCGCTGGACATTGATCGAGGCGATGCAGGTGGCGGCGCAGGCTTCCGGCAACGTGATGCCGGCGGCCATGTTGATGCCGAAACGATCGACGAAACCGGGCGACTCGATGATGGCGTCCTGCGGCAGGTTGGTGATCACGCCATTGTTCCTGACGTTGAAATGGCCGCGATAGACGCGGTTGGTCTCCAGCGCCTCCAATATGTGGCTGGCATGCTCGTTGGAGCGTTTTTCCGGGTCGATCGGCTTGGACGCCGCTTCGAGGAACTGCGGATATTCCGTTTCGAACCAGTTGCGGGTTTCGGTCGAGTAGCGGAGATAGCCGCCCGTCTCACCGTGGATCCAGTCGGACATGTCGATCCAGCGCGTGATCTCGTCGGGGCGCTTGCGGTACCAGGGCAGGTATTCGGAGAGATGGCCGTTGCTTTCAGTCGAATAGACGCCGAAGCGTTTCAAGACATCGATGCGCAGCTTCTCCTGCCTGGAATAGACCGGGTGCGCCTCGAAGGCGGCGACCAGCTCGTCCTTGCCGATCTCGCGGCCGTTGAGGCGCAGATCGATGAACCAGGTCTGGTGGTTGATGCCGGAACAGACGTAGTCGAGTTCCTGCCTGGACTTCGCGCCCAGCACCTCGGCGATCTGCTCGGCGCCGTGCTGGACGCCGTGGCACAGCCCGACGGTGTCGACCTTGCCGTATTCGATCGCCGCCCAGGTGTTCATCGCCATCGGGTTGGCGTAGTTCAGGAATTTGGCGTTCGTCTCGGCGACCTCGCGTATGTCCTTGCAGAAATCCAGGATCACCGGAATGTTGCGCTGGCCATAGAGAATGCCGCCAGCGCAGATCGTGTCGCCGACGCATTGGTCGATGCCGTATTTCAGGGGAATCCTGATATCGTCGGCATAGGCTTCGAGGCCCCCGACCCGCACGCAGCTGATGACATAGCGCGCGCCTTCGAGGGCCTTGCGGCGGTCGGTGGTCGCAGTCACCCTGGTCGGCAGTCCGTTTGCCTCGACGATCCTGTCGAGGATCGCCTTGATCATCTCAAGATTGTGCGCGCTGACGTCGGTCAGCGCGAATTCGATGTCTTTGAATTCGGGCACGCACAGAATGTCGGTGAACAGCTTCTTGGTGAAACCGACGCTGCCGGCACCGATGATAGCGATTTTGAAACTCATCAGCCGGACCTCATCTCATTCGAATGGTAGGCAAGGAATGACAAGGGAAGGCTTAGCCACATGCCATAACATGTGTGCAGGACAAGCCGGAATCCAGCCTGCCATCCTCCCTGTCCGCTCCTTGACTGCGGATCTTTCTCGCTTTTCGAAGGGGATTATGCGCTTATTCGCGAGCACGACCAGAGAAGGATTGTGCTTTCAAGGGTAATTTTGTGCTGCACGATTTGATAGCCAACGGACAGTCCATGCGCACGATCTCGCTGCCGCGCGGCCGCCAGCGCCTGCACGCCATGCCGACGAGCACGGGCTATGAAGTGCGCGAGGACGAGATCTACGACTGGGACGGGCGCAAGCGCGGCCAGACACCGTTCACCGTGCTCCAGCACACGATCAGCGGGACCGGGCGGCTGCGTTACGAGAACCGCAACTACCGCCTGCAGAAGAACGACACATTGCTGGTGCTGGTGCCGCACAACCACCGCTACTGGCTGGCCAAGGATGAGCGTTGGGAATTTTTCTGGATTTCGATGAACGGCGATGAGGCGCTGCGCATCCACAAATCCATACTCGGCACTTCGGGCCCGGTGTTTCGGCTGCAGCCGGCGACGATCGATCACCTTGCCGATTGCAGCCTGCGCCTCATCAAGGGGGCCGCTTCGCCGGGCGCTGCTTCCGCCGTCGCCTATGAAGCCGCGATGGCGCTCTATGACGATGTCTTCGGCTCACATGCCTTTGCCGAAAAACAGAGCGCCATGCAGCCGGTCATCGATCACATCAGTGCCAATCTCGATGGGCCGCTGCCGGTGGCGGACCTCGTCCAGATCAGCGGCCTCAGCCGGGCCCATTTCTCGCGTTGCTTCGCCGAGAGCGAAGGCCTGCCGCCCGCCGAGTTCGTGCTGCAGCAGCGCCTGCAGCGCGCGGCCAAGCTGCTGACCAAGGCGGATTTCCTGCCGGTGAAGGAAGTCGCCATCCTGTGCGGCTTCGAGGACGCAAATTATTTTTCGAAGGTGTTCCGCCGCTGCTACGGCATCACCCCCAGCCAATTCCGCACCACCGGCATGTATGCCAGCATGCGAACCCCGGCCAGACGCGGCGCCAGGGTGCCGGACGACGAGACCTGACGTCGCCTTTTGGGATCCTTGTTTGTGCATGTCGACCCAAAGCACTGCTTGCTTCGAGCGACATGCACCCGTTTCATGCATGTCTCTGCGCACTTTTGGGGCGAGATGCACTTGTTTTCATGCATGTCGTTGTCCCAAAACCGCTGCGCACCCTCGGGTCAAGCCCGTGGGCATGCTTTTGGGCGACATGCATCTCGTTTCATGCATGTCGTTGTCCCAAAACCGCTGCGCACTTTTGGGCGACATGCATCAGGCAGCGTGCAGCCTGCCGCCGTCCAGCCACTCGAGATCGGCCGGCGAAAGCGTGATGTCGAGGGCAAGCAGGCTATCGTCCAACTCGCCCAGCGTGCGTGGCCCGATCAGCGGAATGGATGGGAAGGGCTGGTTGAGCACATAGGCCAGCGCAATATGGATCGGGCTCTTGCCCAGCCTCGCGGCAAGTTCGATCGCCCGGTCGCGGCGGCCGAAATTCCGCTCCGAGTACCAGACCCGCACCAGTTCCTCATTGTCGTGCCTGTCTCGCCCGGCGCGATCGGTGAAGAAGCCGCGCCCCTGGCTCGACCAGGCGAAATTCGGCATCTGGCGGGACGTCAGCCAGGCCTTCCACGCATCGGTCGAGGACGTCACGCAGCCAGCCCAGATCGGCTCCAGCATTTCGGCCAGCGAGAAGTTGTTGGACAGCGCGCCGGGCTTCTGCTTGCCGGTGCGTTCGGCATAGGCAATAGCCTCGTCCATGCGCTCCATCGTCCAGTTCGAGCCGCCGAACGGGCCACGGATGCGGCCAGCCTTGACCTCACGATCCATCGCATCGACGAATTCGCCGACGGGCACATCCGGATTGTCGCGGTGCATGAAGTAGACATCGACATGATCGGTCTGCAGGCGATCGAGCGACTGGGCAAGCTGCTTGCCGATCACATCGGGATAGCAGAGCGGCGAATGAGCGCCCTTGCCGATGACCACCGATTGCGCACGCACGCCACGGTTCTTCAACCACTCGCCAAGCAGAGTCTCGGTGTAACCGCCGCCGTAGACATAGCCGGTGTCGAAGAGATTGCCGCCGGCCTCGAAAAAGGCATCGAGCAGGATCGAGCCCGAGGAAAAGGTGCGGAAATCCTCGAAGCCGAGCGCCACCACCGACGCCGGCTTCGACAGACCCGGAATGGTGCGTTTGCCGATCGCCGTTCCGCCGGATCGCAAAGGCCGCCCGGAGATGGTGCTGGTGCGCTGCGGGGCCTTTTCGATCCCGTATTCCAGGCCCGCCGCCGCCCGCCATCTGTCAAGGACGCGCAAGGTGCCGAGACTGTCCGCCCAGCCCATGCCAGGCCAGGCGAATTCCTGGCGTCCGGCGAGGATGGCCTCGCCGGCGGCGTCGACCTCGAAGGAGTAGACATGGCGCTTCTCGTTGACGCTGATGGTCTCGCGCGAGCCATCGGACCCGATCACGTCGATCTTGCCAAGGCCGACGTCACGGTTGCCGCCGGCGAACCAGAAGTCCGGCACCTCGATGCGGCCCCTGGTGCCGAAGATTCGGAGCACATTGTCCTGGTTGAGCGAGATGCTGCAGGAAACTTCGGCAATGATGCCGCCCGGGAAATGCAGCAGCGCCGAGGCCCATTCGTCGACGCCTGACTGGCCAAGATGGGCGGCACCAACGACCTTGTCCGGCTCGGCGAAGGGGAGGCCTGCCGCCGCCCCGGCAATCAGCCGCACCATGGAGACCGGATAGCCGCCGACATCCAGAATGCCGCCGCCGGCAAGATCGTTGGCATAGAGGCGGTGCTCCGGCATGAAGCCCGGCATGGCAAAGCCGAAACTCGACTTGATCATCCTGATGTCGCCGATGACGCCCGATCTGATCAGTTCCACCAGCTTAAGCGTCTGCGGGTGCAGTCGGTACATGAAGGCTTCGCCGAGAAAGGTGCCGGCCTTGCGCGCGGCATGGATCATGGCGTCGGCCTCGAAGGCGGTCAGCGCAAGCGGTTTTTCGCAAAGCACATGCTTTCCAGCTTCCGCCGCCCTGATCGCCCATTGCGCATGGCCAGGGTGCGGTATCGAAATGTAGACGGCATCGATGTCGGGATCGGCGAGCAAGGCATCGTAGCCGTCGAGGATGCGGGCGCCGGGAAAGCTCTCGGCGAGGCCTGGCTTGGCGGGATTGCGCGCGCCGATGGCAACCAGCTTGCCGGTGCGCGAAGCGGCCGCGCCGCCGGCAAAGGCCTGGGCGATGCTGCCCGGGCCGAGAATGCCCCAGCGAATGGGCGTGGATGAAGTCATTGTCATTCTCCTTGAAGGCTGGAGGGCGGCCGATCAGCGCAGCCGCAGTCCTCTTTCGTCGAACAGGTAGGATTTGCGGATGGAAACGGTGATCTCGGACGCATCGGGAACCTTTGCCGCGTCGCGCTGGATCACCACGTCTTCACCATGCGCCGTCCTGGCATAGAGAAAACTTGTGCCGCCCAGGTGCTCGACCACGTCGATGCGAACCACAAGGTCGGTGTCGCCCTCTCCGGCACCGCCGAAATGTTCGGGACGCACGCCGACGATGACCTTGCTTCCTGCTTCGGGCGCAGCGCCCGTCAGCGGTTGCGCGATACGGGTCTTCTCCTGACCCGCAAGCTCGACCACGACACCATGTGCATCGCGCCCGACAATGCGGCCGTTGATGAAGTTCATCTTCGGCGAGCCGACAAAGCCGGCCACGAACTGATTGTCGGGATCGTCATAAAGATCGAGCGGCCGGCCGATCTGCTCGATATGGCCGGCGCGCATCACGACGATCCTGTCGGCGAGTGTCATCGCCTCGGTCTGGTCGTGCGTGACATAGATCATGGTGGTGCCCAGTTCCTTGTGCAGGCGCGATATCTCGACCCGCATCTGCACCCTGAGCTCAGCGTCGAGATTGCTCAGCGGCTCGTCGAACAGGAACACCTGCGGTTCGCGCACGATGGCGCGGCCAATGGCGACGCGCTGGCGCTGGCCGCCCGACAATTGCCTGGGACGCCGCTTCATCAGTTCGTTTATGCGCAGGATTTCGGCCGCTCGATTGACGCGCCGGTCGGTGTCGGCCGTCGGATTGCCGGTCATCCTGAGCCCAAAACTCAGATTCTGCTCGACGCTCATGTGCGGATAGAGTGCGTAGGACTGGAAGACCATGGCGATGCCGCGGTCGGCCGGCTCGATATCGTTGACGAGCTTGCCGCCGATGGCGATCTCGCCGCCGCTGATGTCCTCGAGCCCGGCGATCATCCTGAGCAGCGTGGACTTGCCGCAGCCGGAGGGGCCGACGAAGACGACGAACTCGCCGTCCTTGATGTCGATGTTGGCGCCATGGACGACCTCGAAGACGCCGAAGCGCTTGACGACATTGTTGAGCGTGACCGTTGCCATGCTGCCCCTTACTTGATCGCGCCGGCGGCGATGCCGGCGATGAAATGGCGCTGCAGGAGGACGAAGACGATGAGCATCGGCACCGTCAGCATCACCGCGCCCGCCATGATGCCGCCCCACGACACCTTGGTGAGGCCGATCAGCGTGCCGAGCGCCACCGGCGCCGTCATCGAACCGGGCTGGCTGTTGATCAGAAGCGGCCACAGGTAATTGTTCCAGGAGGCGAGGAACAGGATGATGGCGAGCGCCGCCAGCATCGGCCGCGCCAAGGGCAGCGCGATGAAGAGGAAGATGCGCCATTCCTTCACCCCCTCGACGCGCGCCGCATCGAAGAGGTCGTCCGGCATCATCGAGAAGCTCTGCCGCATGAACAGCACGCCGAGCGAATTGAACAGCGGCGGCACGATCAGCGCCACCCAGGTGTTGGCGAGCTTGAAGTCGCGCGCCACCATGATGAATTGCGGGATGAGCACTACTGCATAAGGCAGCGTGATGGTGCCGAGGATGATGGCGACGACCACGCCCTTGCCGAAGAACCGGTAGCGGGCCAGCGCCCAGCCGGCCATCGACGTCAGCAGCACCGACAGGAAAGTGTAGGTCACCGCCACCGAGACCGAAATGCCGATGGCGCCGACGAAGTCGGTGTCACGCTGCAGATTGTTGAAATTGTCCATGAAGTTGCCGTGTGGCAAAAGCTCGATGCCGGGGCTGAAGATGCCGTTGTCCGGCATGGTCGAGAACACCACCATCATCCACAGCGGAAACAGCCAGATCAGCGCCAGCGGCGTCAGGACCAGATGCAGCGCGACGCTGCGTCCCAGTCTGGCGGAGGAGCGCGAACTCATTTCGGTTCCCTCGTCAGCCAAAGCTGCACCAGCGTGATCGCAATCGCCAGCCCGGCCATGGTGTAGGCAACGGCCGACGCGTAGCCGAAGTTGAGCGACCGAAAACCCTGGCGGTAAAGCAAAAGGCCAAGCGTCTCGGTGCCGCCGCCCGGTCCGCCGCGCTCGGTGATCAGGAAGGGCTCGGTGAACAGCTGCATGGTGCCGATGATCGACAGCACGAGGCAGAAGACGATGACCGGCTTCAAGAGCGGCAAGGTGATGAAGAAGAACTGCTTGAGCTTGCTGACGCGGTCGAGCGTCGCCGCTTCGTAGACGTCTTCGGGGATGGACTGCATGCCGGCGAGCAGGATGATGGCGTTGTAACCGGCCCAGCGCCAGGTGACCGCGATGATGATCAGTGCCATCGCCGGCGTGACGTTGGAGAACCAGTCGACGCTGGGCAGGCCGACGCTGTTCAAGAGCTTGTTGATGATGCCGAAATTGAGGTTGAACATCAGCCGGAAGACCGCCGAATAGGCGACTTCGCCGACCACGACCGGGGCGAAGAAAGCGAAGCGGTACAGGCCGCGCGCCTTGAGCAGCGGCGAGTTCAACAGCACCGCCATCACGATCGCCAACGTGATCATCACCGGCACCTGGATGACAAGGATGAGCAGTGTGTTCTTCAGGGCGTTGAAGAAGGCGGGGTCGCCTATCAATCGGCCCCAGTTGAAGGCAGGCGCGAACCGCCACGGCACGGTGCGCGTCGCCTGGAAGGAGATCATGAAGGAATCGATGATCGGCCATACCCAGAAGATTGCAAAGATCAGCAGGTAGGGCGCGAGGAAGCGATACGCCGTGGCGTTCTGATAGCGCATTGTTGCCTCCTTTCCGCGTTCAAGGGGTGGCGCGCGCCTTGCTGAAACGCGCGGCGCGTTCGGGAATGGTCCCGGGCGGCATCAATGCAGCCCGGGACCATCTCGTCCAGATCAAGATTTGACGGGCAATCCGGTCGCCGCGGCGATCTGGCTTGCGGCATCGTCGAGCGCTGCCTTGGCGTCGGGGTAGCCACCGGCCAGGTATTTGGTCTGCACGGCGCGGACGATGATTTCGGCGTCGCTCTGGAACTGCGTGCCGCGGCTCGGAACAACCTTGGGCAAGGTGCCGAGGATGTCCTTCCACACCGCCTGGCCGCCCCAATAGGGCAGGCCTTGCGCGACATAGGGGTCATTGAGCGCCGACACCAGCGAGGGCACCAGGCCGAACTCCTTCAGCATGGTGATCTGGCCTTCGTTCGTTCCGAGCGTGTATTTCAAGTAGGCGTAGGCGGCCTCCTTGTTCTTGGACACCGATGTGATGGCCAGCGAGGAGCCGCCGAGATTGGCGGCGCGCGGCCCGTCGGCGGTGAGGCTCGGCATCAGATAGACGCCCCATTTGCCGTTTTCACCGGCCGATTCGGTACGAATGGTGCCTTCATACCAGCCGCCATAGATCTGGGTGGCGACCGTGCCGGCGGTGTTGTTGGTGATCTTGGTGCCCCAGTCGGCCGACGAGATGATGCCGGCGTCCTTCATCTCCTTGACCTTGGTCATGGCGTCGACGCATTTGGGCTGGTTGACCGTGATCGACTGTCCATCGGCGGAGAAATAGGCGCAGCCCTGTTCGTTGGAAATCATGCGGAAGAATTCGCTGTCGCCATTGAAATCGGCATTGGTCATCGAGACGCCCGGGTTGGCGGCCTGGATCTTCTTGCCGGCGGCGATGAAATCGTCCCAGGTCTTGATCGATGCCGGATCGACGCCGGCCTTTTCGTAGAAGTCGCGGCGATAGAACGCGGCGACCGGACCCGAATCCCACGGCATCGCATAGGCCTTGTCGCCGACTTCGAGCTCGGTGCGTTTGAAGTCGGGGAATGCCGCCTGGTCTTGCGCCGTGTAGCCCAGCGTATGCAGGTCGACGAAGCAGTCGGGGAACTGACTCCAGTAATTCTCGGCCTCGCCGTTCTCGATGGTGACGATGTCAGGCAGGCCGACGCCGCCGGCGGCGCAGCCGGCGATCGACTTGTCGTAGGTCGGCTGGTTGCCGAGATCCTGGACCGTCACCTTGACGTCGGGAAATTGCTTGTTGAAGCCGGCGATTGTCGCCTTCAGCGATGAAGCCGCGACATTCCAGCTCCAGATCGTGATTTCGCCCGATTGCGCGAAAGCCGGGGCAGAGCCCAGGGCAAGCGCGAGCGCGGCGCAGGTCATTGTGATGCGCATTGAATTCCTCCCATTCCATTTGCTCTCTCACTGTGAGCGTGGCTAGACTATGCGGTGGGCAGGGCCTGTCGCCGTCAAAGGGAATATGAAATTGGCGGAAAGTAAGATGTCGGAACGGCCGTTTTACCAACCTGGCGCCAGCAGCGTGGAAGGCCTGCCGCTGCTGCTGCAGATGTTTCACACCAACCCCCTGGTGATGCTCAAACCGCATTGGCACGCCCAGGTCGAGGTGAATTTCATCGTGCGCGGCAGCGTGCATTACCGCATGAACGACCACGAGATTTCGCTTTCGGCCGGCGAGATGTGCCTGTTCTGGGGCGGCCTGCCGCACCAGATGGACGATTTGTCCGACGACGCCATCTATGCCGGCGCGCATCTGCCGCTGGTGCATTTCTTCCGGCTGCACCTGCCCACGGATATCCGGCACCGGCTGATGACGGGCGCCACGCTGGTGACCAGCGCCACCGACCAGTCCGACCACCATAATTTCGAGCGCTGGAACCGCTATGCCCGGTCCGGCGACCAGGCCAGGGCGGAACACGCCGTCAACGAATTGCTGCTGCGGCTGGAGCGGGTGCGATTCGAACCTTACCGGCTGGTGCCCGAAACCGCGCCCGGGCAGGAAACGGGCAGCGCCTTCGATCAACAATCGTCGCGCAATGTCGGGCGCATGTGTGATTTCATCGCCGAGAATTTCCTCTACGACATCGATTGCGTGAACATCGCGGCGGCCGCCGACATCCACCCCAAATACGCCATGAGCCTGTTCAAGAAATCGACCGGCATGACGCTCAACGAATATGTCAACCTTTTGCGGCTGAGCTATGCGCAGGCGCTTTTGATGCATCAGGACGCCAATGTGCTGCGCGTCGCCATGGACTCTGGCTTCGGCTCGCTCAGCGCCTTCAACAAGTCGTTCCGCAAGCTGGCCGGCATGTCGCCCTCCGATTTCCGCAGAGGCGTGTCCGGCGCCAGATAGAACGCGGCGGCCGGCAGGGCATGCCCGGCGCCGCTAATGCATTGCCGGACCTCGATCGTCGGCTAAAAGACGGGCCGCGTCGTTGCGGCCCGCGATGGCAGCGGGGACAAGGACGCCGGCGGCCGAAATGGACCGGGCCTACGCTCGGTTCCGGCTGTCGCCGCGGCAACGCAACCGGACCATTGCACGGCGTCTCTTTTCCTGTCTGAAATCGCCATCTGGGCGCTGGACAGGCCGGATTCCCGTGCTATAACCCACGCGCTTTCAAGGGGCGCCCACGGCGCCTCGATGAAATCCGGTCAACGAGATTTCGTTTGCCGGAACAGGCCCAGATAGCTCAGTTGGTAGAGCAGCGGACTGAAAATCCGCGTGTCGGTGGTTCGAATCCGCCTCTGGGCACCATCCTCTCCTTCCCCCGCGCACTCTTTCGCCGAAGCCTCTACGCTCTGCTCGCTATAACCGCCTGAATTCGCTGCTATTTTCAGCACGAACGACGTGCTTGGGCGAATTTCGTCGTAGCTCGGCAAACTTGGTCCAACGAGGCGAGCTGTTGGTATTTTTGTTGGTATCTGAGAGTCTGTTGGTATCGAAGCGCCAAACAGGAGGTCCCACAAATGGCTCTATCCGACGTGAAATGCCGCAACACCCGGCCCGCGTCCAAGCTCCAGAAACTCTCCGACGGCGGGGGGTTGCAGCTGTGGGTGCAGCCATCGGGCACGCGGCTTTGGCGCCTGGCGTATCGGTTCGACGGCAAGCAGAAGCTTCTGTCCTTGGGCAGCTATCCTGTCATTTCTCTCGCAGATGCCCGCCAAGCGCGCGATGAGGCAAAACGCCTTCTTAAGGGTGCTGCCGACCCAGCGCAGGAGCGCAGGTTCCGCAAAGCCAATTCGCCAAAAGACACCTTTCGGTCAATCGCGGACGAATATGTTGACAAGCTGAAGAAGGAGGGACGTGCCGACCGGACGATCAGCAAGGTCAAATGGCTGCTCGACTTTGCCTATCCGACAATCGGCGATAAGAGCATTCGAGAGATCAATGCGTCCACAATTCTCACTGCCCTTCGTCGCGTGGAGGTTCGGGGGCGGTACGAGTCGGCCAGGCGCCTTCGTTCCACTATTGGCAGTGTGTTTCGATACGCAATCGCGACCGCACGCGCTGAGGCAGATCCAACGTTCGCCCTGAGGGGCGCACTCATCAGTCCAACGGTCACACCGCGTGCCGCCGTTACCGATCCGAAGGCATTGGGCGGCTTGCTGCGTGCAATCGAGACATTCGACGGACAGCCTACAACCCGAGCCGCCCTGAAGCTGATGGCGCTGCTGTTTCCTCGTCCCGGTGAGCTTCGCGCCGCAGAATGGGTGGAGTTCGACTTTGAAAATTCGGTTTGGATCATTCCGGAAGCGCGCATGAAAATGCGACGACCACACCGGGTTCCTCTTTCCAGGCAGGCGGTGACTATTCTGACCGATCTTGCAAAAATCTCCGGCAATGGGACGCTGCTATTTCCAAGCGTGCGATCGGCTTCCAGGCCGATTTCCGACAATACCCTCAATGCGGCCCTGCGTCGTCTTGGCTACAGCAAACGAGAGGCGACGGCGCACGGCTTTCGCGCAACGGCATCAACCCTACTAAACGAATGCGGCAAGTGGCACCCCGACGCCATAGAGCGCCAACTGGCCCACATCGAAAACAACGACGTTCGCCGCGCTTATGCCCGCGCGGAGCACTGGGAAGAGCGCGTAAGGATGTTGCAGTGGTGGGCAGATTATCTGGACGAAATTGAGAGCGCTGATACCCGCGGCGGGCTGAGTCAAAAAAGTCTCAGAGCAAACGCACATCCGTGAACATGAAAGTCTGGTTTGGGCCGCAAGCCGTCAGTCCGCTATCGGAGCGAGTTCTGCCCTTTGCTGCCATTGCACCGGATTACTCAGGGGATGAAGGATTCGGAGCTTCCCAGTACGCTGAGGCAGTGATTTAGCCCGGAAAATTCATGGGGGTTGGCGGATGTGGTGCAAGCCGTTGAAATGACGTAGGATTTGGTTGCTTAAGCCGATCCGAACCATTTCCCGGAGACCACACCCGCCATGAATGATCTTACGCTGCCGCTGAGCGGTTTGTCATCAGTCGGCGGCAAGTCCGTCGTCGCCCGTTTTGACGGCGGCATGTTGTCCTCGAACAGTGGTGTTCTGGCTCTGGCCGAGGTGGAAAAGCGGCTGCGTGTGGCCGACCGTGTGGCGCGTTGCATCGACGATCCGCGCCGCCCGGACCAGATCATCCACAGCCTGGCGGACATGATCGGCTTTCGCATGAAGATGATCGCCGCCGGTTATGAGGATGGCAACGACGCCAACCGGCTGCGCTGCGATCCGGTCTTCAAGATGGCCCAGGATGCGCTGCCTTCGGGTCGGGATCTGGCCTCGCAATCGACGATGTGCCGGCTTGAGAACCTGCCTGGCGTGCGGGAACTGGTCGTTATGGGCCGGGCGATGGTCGACCTCTATTGCGCTTCCTTCCGCCAGGTTCCGAAGCGGATCGTGCTCGACATTGACGACACTTTTGACGCCGTGCATGGCGGCCAGCAGCTCCGCCTGTTCAATGCCCATCACGACGAATACGGCTTCCAGCCGATTGTTGTGTTCGATGGCGACGGCCGGTTCGTCGGTGCGGTCCTGCGACCAGCGAAGCGGCCGAGCGGGGCAGAAATCCGCCCCCACCTGCGCCGCCTGGTGCGGGCGATCCGCAGCAATTGGCCGAACATCCGCATCCTGATCCGGGCCGACAGCCACTATTGTAGTCCGCAGGTCATCGACTGGTGCCGCGCCAACGATGTCGACTTCATCCTCGGCGTGGCGCCCACCACGACCCTGCGCAAGCATGTCGCGGACCTGGAGAGCAGCACGATGGCGCGTTTTGAAGTGTCATCGAAGACGAACAAGGTCCGCCGCTTCAAGGAGTTTTTTGACGGCGCCGCCAGTTGGAGCCGCGTAGAGCGCATCATCGCCCGCGTCGAGGTCGGCGCCCAAGGTGCCGATACCCGCTTCATCGTCACCAACCTTGCAAGTGGCAAGGCCAAGGCGCTCTACGAGGATGTCTACTGCCGGCGCGGCGCTGCCGAGAACCACATCAAGTCGTGGAAGACGCATCTCGCCGCCGACCGCACATCCTGCACAAGAGCGACGGCCAACCAGTTCCGGCTGTTCCTGCATGCCGGCGCCTACTGGCTGATGTGGGGCCTGCGCGCCGCGATGCCGAAACGCTCGAGCTTTGCCGTCGCCCAATTCGACACGCTGCGATTGCGCCTCATCAAGATCGCCGCCCGCGTGGTCGAGATGAAAACCCAGATCCGCCTGCACCTGCCGACATCCTGCCCCGACCAGCGTATTCTGCGCATCGTCCTCAGCCGCATCCCGCAACTCGCGACATAAACGATGGGGCGCAGACGTCCCGAAACAAACCCGCCGACCTCAACCCGCAAACCCCCGCCTTCCACCACGACGGATCATCGCCGGCGCCCGACGAGGCTTGTCAAAATGCACCCCAAGGGCGGCCAGATCGCCATGCAGGCCGCCGAAAGCCGATCGCCGTGCATCAAGCGGGTTAGCAGCGGGGTAGAAATCCCCACGCAGGCCTTAGCCCGCACTGCGCAGAACGCCCTCCCTCGCCAAGAACAGCTCATTGAACATCCGATCCGCCCCCCATGCTTGTGCTGAAGTATACGCCAGCTGACGAAGTTGGTCGGCCTCTAACGGTTGAGATCCGGGTTTGTACCCCAGATCATGTTCTGCCTCGGACCAAGCGTGCTGGAAGAGGGTTTTAATCTGGAGTTCGAAAAATTCCGGTACAAGAGCCTTGTCTATCGAAGAGTCGACCACATCGGCCGGTAACATCAAGATATAATGTTGTCCAAAGTAGCCAAACTCCCACTCGCGTTCCGGCACGATTTTTTGGCGTTCGATGGCATGGAAATAGGGTAGGACAGCGTCAGCGACCCGCGGCACGTCCTCGAGATAGAAGGTGATGATGCGGGCGCCGATCTGATCCTGGATCTGATGAAGCGGATCGTCGTATTTTGGTCTGTCATCCTTGAGTTTAGTTGCCTTGGCCACAAAGCGATCTATTGACTTAGGACGTGTCGAAACGCGGTCTATTCGTTGGATACCTTTCAAAAGGTCGTTCAGATAGGTCGCCAACGATCCTGCTATCGGTGTCAACGCCTTGTCATGGCGGAGACGATAGTCACCCTCGATATCACTCATCGGGATTTTTCCAGCTTTTCACTGACGATCTTGCCTTCGGTAGAAAATCGAATTTTATCATGGTGGCCGGCGACCGGCACCTGACTGAAGACCTGGTCGAAATCGCTTGCGCCAGCGGTTAGAAAAGCGCCTGAATCGAGCTCAACTGTCCGGTAAGGCAGCTGCTTTTCGAACTCGGCCGCGCTGAACTGGAAATTGTCGCCGGCAAGGTCCTCCCGACCCAACGCAGTCGTCACAGCACTTCGGGCTTCCTCGGTAAAATTATACCGGACACAGAATTCGTTCACGCTCATTGCCTGTCCGTCCAGATTGCCGGCGAGGGTCACGGCGGCGCTTATCTGCTTCTTGATGTCGATGTTTGGAGCGCTTTTGATGGCGTCCTTCAGCGCTATCGCCAACCTGCGGGTCCCCGATGCAGCGCTGGTTTTGAACGAAGAGCTGAGGAAGTCCTTCACCCAATAATCGGACGACTCCAAATCTTGGCTGTTAATCTGCTTGTCGACTGCCATGCCATCCCAGAAGCCCCCTGTGAGGGACTGATGGCGATACACCACCGCTTTGTAGGAATGCGCGTTTTTCATAAAAACACGGTCGATGAATTCGACTGTCAGCATATCGGCGGCTTCGTTGACTACGACGCCGTTGTTGGCGCGGAAACGCGAGACAACTACCTTGTGATGCACCCCCTCCATGCCACGTATCAAGAACATCAATCCCAGGCCGGACCTTTTCGTCGTTACACCCGATAGCCTTTCGGCTAGACCTCGCCCTGTAGCTATTGTCGGCGCATTTGCATAAGCTAAAAGTAGATTTCGGCATGGATTTGACTGGATGCCGTTAGCGGCCGGATTGAAAGCAATACCGATGTTACATTCCACGTCTGCTTTCGCGTAAACAGAGCTCAACAGCGCGTACATATCCCCCACATGAGGTACTTCATTGCCAACTACGGCAGCTGCGTTTTCGACCCCCTTGTTGGGGTGAACCAAGTAAGTATGGATATTTTGAATTGGCAATGTCCCCTCCTGGCCCGGAAGGCCTTCTTTAGCACAGGTATTTTCAAAACAAATCTGTTCTCGCAGGGTCGCCGGGCTAGGCCGATGGGTTTGGAACGACGCTCATGTGTTGGTGAGAACGGGCTGTCAGCGGGAATGTGGACAGGCGGATGCACCAACAGAAACGCAATTGCGTTCGTGTTCGGTGCTGGATCAAATTGGTCGCTGAGATAATTGGAATAGTGAGTCGATGAGCGGCGAAATCAAGGCGGTAGATCTGAAGCTTGTCGGCGATCTGTTCGGCGACGGTTACGTCATGGACTTCACTAACCGCACCTACCAAGAATTCTTCCGGGACGATGTGGGCGTCGATATCTACAACGACGCCTATCTGATCGACAACGCCAACAGTAAGGGCAAGCGCCTGCGCGCATTTATGCAGAAGGCCCAAAAGAGCGCGATCGTAAAGGCGCTGCACGGCCTTTGGGAATATCGCGTGGCCTATATTGCGGGACACGAAGATTGCGTTCCCCAGGGGCGCGAGCGACTGAGCGCACTGGTTGAGCGGCTGGGCGGCAAGCCGATTCCGGGCGCGGCCACCCCTGAACCCAATGCGCCGCTGGGCCGCGGGTTAACCGAATCCACACAGGTCGATCTCGAAAACGAGTTCATGGTGCTGCATGGAATGGACGATGCAGCACAGGCGCGTGGTTACGCTTTTGAGAAGTTTCTGAAGCGCTGGTTCGATGCCTGGGGGTTAGAACCGCGAAAGGCCTTCAAGCTCAAAGGCGAGCAGATCGACGGCAGCTTCCTGCACGGCAACACCGTCTATTTCCTCGAAGCGAAATGGCGCAATGGCCAGACCGGCGCTGCTGAACTCCGGTCGTTCCAAGAGCTGATCGGGCAACACTTCGAAGGCGCGCGTGGCCTGTTCGTTTCATATTCGGGATTCACTCCGGAAGGACTCCAAGCTTTCGTCGCTAGGCGCATCGTCATGATGGACGGCATGGACGTCGTCGAAGCGTTGCGTCGCCGGATTTCGCTCGAAAAGATCGTGGCCAAGAAGCTCCGCATCGCGATCGAAGAGCGGCGGCCGAAGGTGTCCGTGCGCGAGCTGTTTCCATGACGAATGGTTATCGACTTGGTCGTCGCGCTTCTCCGCAGGGCTTCGACATAATGGACTGGAAGTGGGACGAGTCGGTATCGGTTGGGGCAAGTAGACACTCACTAGGTCGAGGCGGCGGACTGGAACAGGCGGTGGCCACCAGCCGGGCTTCTTCCTTGCCCGTCAGCTTGCGTTGCGCGCCTGCGCGTGGCTCTTCGCTGAGCGCCGCCTCCAGACCCATCTCCACGAAGCGGCGCTTGGTGCGATAGACAGTGGAGCCGCCGACCACCACCGTCGCGGCAATGGCCTCGTCACCCAAGCCCGCGTCGACGGCGAGCAGGATCTGCGCCCGCTTGAGCTTGCGAGCCGGCTGCTTGCCGCCTGCCAGCATCGCTGTGAGTTCATCGCGTTCGGGTTGGTCGAGATCGACACGATAGCGTAGATTCATCCAGAAAGCCTCCTCGGTTGCCAAGGGTTCCGGATGAATCGAAAATTGAATCAATTACTTGACGGGCAAACGCCTGCGGGTCCCAGCTTCACCGAAAAACAGGGCCAGTACCTCGCCTTCATCTGGGCTTATATGCAGATCAACCGCCAGCCGCCGGCCGAACGCGACATGCAACGCTATTTCGGCGTCACCCCGCCGTCCGTCCACCAGATGGTGCTAACCCTCGAACGCTCCGGCCTCATCCGCAGGCAACCAGGTGTCGCGCGCAGCATCCAACTGCTCGTCGACCACGACATCCTACCCAAACTTCAGCCGGTTCAACCCGTCATAACCTCTGTGCAGAGGTACTAGTACCTCTGCACAGAGGTTATGACTCTTTGGAAGTCGGCTTGGGATAGGCTTTGGCCATCTTAAGGCGTGCGTTTTCGGTAGAGAACATCCAGTTGATGCGAGCGCCACTGGTGTTTCGCAGGTGCTCCCAGGCAGCGGTCTCCGCGACGAGGCGATCATAGCTATTGATGCGACGATCGAGGCACTGGCCGCGCAGGACGCCGATTTCGATCTCGACCATGTTGAGCCAGCTGGCGTGTTTGGGCGTGTAGTGGAATTCCAGCCGTCGAAGGACGCGTCGCGCCTGTGAAGCAGGCAGAGCCTGGTAGAGCGCGGCGGCCGAGTGGGTTGACAGATTGTCGAGCACCACCCTGACGCGTTCGGCCTGCGGGTAATGGATATCGACGAGGTCGCGCATGCAATGGGCAAAGTCTTCCGCGGCGCGCCGCTCGGTGACCTTGACTTTGCGCCAGGAGCGGTGTGCGTCGAGGAAGACGAACAGGTTGGCGGTGCCGTTGCGCTTGTACTCGCAGTCATACCGCTCAAGCCGGCCCGGTTCGGCCGGGATCGGCTGTCGCACCTCGCCGATGAGTTGGGTCGGGCTTTCGTCGAAGCACACCACCGGTCGCTTCGGGTCCGGTGCCTCGGCATAGAGGTCGAGCACGTCCTCCATGCGCGCGACATACTCGGCGTCGACCTTGGGGATGCACCACATGTCCTTGCGCCAGGGCTTGAGATCGTTGTCTGCCAAGCGTCGGCGCACCGTCTCGCGCGACAGTTCCTGGTGATCGGTCAGCTTGACGAACTCACCGGCCAGCAGTTCCAGGGTCCAGCGGGCGCGGCCCGGCGGCGGACTGGAACAGGCGGTGGCCACCAGCAGGGCTTCTTCCTTGCCCGTCAGCTTGCGTTGCGCGCCTGCGCGTGGCTCTTCGCTGAGCGCCGCCTCCAGACCCATCTCCACGAAGCGGCGCTTGGTGCGATAGACAGTGGAGCCGCCGACCACCACCGTCGCGGCAATGGCCTCGTCACCCAAGCCCGCGTCGACGGCGAGCAGGATCTGCGCCCGCTTGAGCTTGCGAGCCGGCTGCTTGCCGCCTGCCAGCATCGCTGTGAGTTCATCGCGTTCGGGTTGGTCGAGATCGACACGATAGCGTAGATTCATCCAGAAAGCCTCCTCGGTTGCCAAGGGTTCCGGATGAATCGAAAATTGAATCAATTACTTGACGGGCAAACGCCTGCGGGTCCCAGCTTCACCGAAAAACAGGGCCAGTACCTCGCCTTCATCTGGGCTTATATGCAGATCAACCGCCAGCCGCCGGCCGAACGCGACATGCAACGCTATTTCGGCGTCACCCCGCCGTCCGTCCACCAGATGGTGCTAACCCTCGAACGCTCCGGCCTCATCCGCAGGCAACCAGGTGTCGCGCGCAGCATCCAACTGCTCGTCGACCACGACATCCTACCCAAACTTCAGCCGGTTCAACCCGTCATAACCTCTGTGCAGAGGTACTAGGCGTTGATTGGCGCCGTGATTTCTCCGACGTGTCTGAGGTTGGCATGCCGTCCTTTTTGGCCTTGGCAAACGCGCGGTCGCTTTCCAGGAACTCCGCCAGCATGAACGGGATGAGCTCGGCCACCGTTTCAGACTCGCCATAGGTCTGGCGGTAAAGCGCCGCATAGTCGTTCAGTGCTTGGCCCAGGCCGGCGCTTACAGTGATGGTGATCTTGGAAGGGGTCCGGTCCGGAAGCTTCCCGAGTTTCAGGTTGGCCATGACTACTCCTGTTCAACCCGAATACGGCCGCAGCACGAGATCCTTATGTACGATGACGCGCAGTGGCCAACCGGGACGGACGGTGATGGTGGGTTGGATGTTCAGGTTCTTTTCGGTGATGCGCTGGCCGGCCTGACTGACGTTCTGCTGAGTGGATTCCCGGATTGCCTTGACAAGATCGCTTTCGTTTTCCCCAAAACTCAGCTCGGTGCCGACGCCCAGTAGAGTGCCTAGCGCAACGCCCTTGATCAGCTGCCATGTGTGGAAATCCACCTTGTCCTCAAGTCCCGCATAGCCGGCGGTGTCTGTGGCAGGCAGATTGTCGATTTCGATCGACGAGCCGTCAGGCATCACAATGCGTTGCCAAACCAGCAGCGCGCGTTTTTGGCCAAAAGCGACGACGCTGTCATAGGTGCCGATCAGCCTTGACCCCTGCGGGATGAGCAAGGCGTGGCCCGTGACCGTGTCGTGCACATTCTCGGTGACCTGCGCGACGACCAAACCTGGCAAGTCGGAATTGATGCCGGTGATCAGGCTAGCGGCGATCACGCTGCCGGCCATGAGCTGATATGGGGAAGCCAGCGTCTGCAGCGCATGCGGATTGTAGATTCCACTGGCGTTTTTCTGGTTGATAAAATCGAGCTTGCGCTGTTGGTTGTTTTGGTCACCCTCGGTCGTCGCCACCGAAGCCGACTGGCGTGTCGCATCGGATTGTGCGAGCGCCTCAAACGGCTGCTGCTTACTTGGCCCTGTGCCTGCAACAGGCGACGTTTCGAGCCGATTCTCGATCCTGAGCATGACTTGCGACTCGCGCGCCGCGATCGCCTGCTGGGCGAGGCGCTGTTCCTCGGCCGATGCCTCCTGCCCCGGCGCGATGCCGAGCTGGCGCTGACGTTCGAGGATGGGGCGGCCGAGATCGCCCGGCAATGGTGGCCCAAGCACCGGAGCCTTCGGCGTGATCCCGGAATAATCCTTGGGAAGCGTTTCAAGTCCTTCGGCGGTTGGCTTCCGCTCGGTATTGTACAGGTCTACCGCCTGCTCTTTGATACGCCAAGCCGGTCCTTGGAGCGCCATCATGGTAACGCCGAATATGGCGCCAGATCCGAGTGCAGCGATAGCAATGATCACGCCGCGCCTGAACCGCACAGCGCGGCGGGGGGAAGCCCGCAACTGCAACTGCTCGGGATCGAGTTTTGGCCGCGCATCGGGTCGGGAAGTATCGGTCATGAGTGCTCCCCTCACCTGCCAAGACGTGGAAAGAGTGTCATCCGCCGCGGCGGTTGCCGGCCGTCGGTCCTTGTAATGCGCACCACCTGCTGCTGCTTCGCACCGAGGCGCAGCTCGGCTGCGGCGAAGAGGCGGTCCACGATGTAGTAGTTGCCGCGCATGCGGTAGTTGACGAGCTGGCTAGTTCCGTCAGGACCGACGATGAAGAGTGGTGGTGCTTCGCCCTGATCGATGCGACCCGGAAATTCGATATAAACCTTGCTGCCATCGTCGAAGGCGCGCTTCGGTCTCCAGGCCGGGGTGTCGCCAGTAATCGAATAGCGAAAGCGAATGTTGTCCAGTGCCACATTCGACGCAACCGACGTGGCAGCCTCGGCTTGAGCGTTGCTTCGGCGCAGCGCGATGATCTGGTCCTCGCTGTAGGTCCAGGAGATTGCCGCCATTGCGGTCTTCTCAGTGCTTTGAAGTTGCAGATGGTAGGTCCGCCGGTCCGTTGTGATGACCAGATTGGTGCTGAGCCCCGGCGCGAAGGGTTTTACCAGCACATGGGTGCGCTGGTTGTTACCGGTGCCGCTGACGGTATCGCCGATGACCCAGCGCACCGTGTCGCCGGCCGACACGGATGTCAGCTTCTCCCCTGACTGCAGGGCGATGTCGACGACTCGCTCCGGCGCGGCATAGAGCTGATAAAGCGCGCCATCCGCAAAGGGATAGACTTGCACCGCGTTAACATAGCCATACCTGGTGGGTTGCTGCGTGGCCGCCTTGTTGGCATCTGCGACGCGTTCTTCTGGAGCGCGCTTGTCTTCCACCACCTTGCCCGGTTCGGGCTGCAACTGGCCAGGCAGCGGCAGTGGCTTCGGCACCTCGACGATTTTGACCTGGTTCTCCGGCGCCTTCTCAATTGCCGCCGGTCTGAAATCAGCAGCGTCATAGGAAATCTCAGGCGGCAGCACCGGTTTCGATGCACAGGCTGGTAGGACAGCTGCTGAGACCGACAGGATCAGTGCGGCACGGAACGATGGGGCTCTATTTGTCATTGGCTGGCTCCTTCGGGGAAACGGATGTCGGCGCGGCGCTGTCGAGCTCACGCGACCAGTCGACGGCGTTGATGAAGACGCCGAGCGGATTGTTGCGCAGCTGGTCCGTGTTGCTTGGTGGGCGGATCACGATGGTAAGGATCGCGGTCCAGCGCGTCGTGCTGGCCAAGCTGCCGCGTTCAAAAACCTGCTCGGTCCATTTGACCTGGAACGAGCTATTGGATGCCCGAACCACGCTGGTCACCTGCACCGACACGCTGCGCGTTCCGATCTGACCGAAGGGATCGTTCGCCTTGGCGTACTCGTTGAGGAAGAGTGCTGCGCGGTCGGTAGCAAAGTCATAGGCTGCCAGCCAGTTCTGCCGCACCAGCACCGGATCGGTGGAGACCGAACGGACATTCTGGATGAAGCGGCCGAGATGCCAGGCGATCTGGGCATCGGAGGGTTCGTAATCCCGGACTGCTGGCGCAACGGCGCGCGCCTCGCCGAAGCGGTCGACCTCGACGACGTAAGGCACGACGCGGCTTTGCATCGACTGCCATACAAGTCCGCAGGAAAGTCCAGTCGCCAAGACCAGACAGCCCAGGGCCATGAGCCGCCAATTGCGGGCCTGCACCCGAGATGAGCCGATACGCTCGTCCCAGAGCTGGGCGGCTTTCTGATACGGCGTGACCGGTTCGGGTGTCTTGCCGTAACGTTGAACGGGTCGCTTGAAGAGCATCTAGTCGTCCTTGTCATTGAGAGAGGGATTGGCGCTGCCACCCGGCCTGTCGCCATCACGGACCGCCTGCACTGCGGCGTGTCGATGGGCACGGGCGGTCTGTTCGGAACGCAATTGCCTTGCCCAATTGGGAGCGGCATCAGTGGCTGTACCGGCTGGGCTTCCGGCCATTGACGCGGTCGGCGTACCGCCAGTCGCGGTCCAGGCGGCTTCGCGGCCGGCGTCGGCGCTGCGCCCGAACGTTCCCGCGGCAGATCGTGCAGCTCGCATCGCGGCGCCACCGGCGGCACTGGTCACACCCTGCAGTCCAGCAGCTACACCGGACAGGCCAGAGTCGAGCGAGGTTGCGCGCCCCAGCTGCCAAGCCGTGGAAGCAGCCGATCCCATCGAGGTGCCCGCACGGACTGCGGCGAGACTGCCGCCGGTTGCCATGCGCGCGCCGGCAAATGCCGCGCCTCCGGCAACGAGTGATGCGCCGGCGGCAGCCGCAGTGGTTCCGAGTGCGGCGCCAGCGCCAAGCTGCGGCGCGCCAGAGACAAGGCCCGAAGCGATGCCTGGCCCGAAGATGCCGAGCCCAAGCAGCGACAGCGCACCAAGAACTTGTGACATGGCGGCGGCCAGGTCCGGCTCCTTGCCTTGCAGCGCGGAAGCGAACTCGCCGAAGAGCGTGGAGCCGATGCCCACGATGACGGCGAGCACCATCACCTTAATGCCCGACGAGATCACATTGCCGAGCACACGCTCGGCCAGAAACGCCGAACGGTTCCAGAGTGCGAATGGAACCAGAACGAAGCCCGCCAAAGTGGTGAGCTTGAACTCGAGGATGGTGATGAAGAGCTGGATGGAAAGAATAAAGAAGGCGATGATGACCAGGAACCAGGCCACAAGCAGCACGAAGATGGTGAGCGCATTGCCGAAGATTTCTGGGAAGCCCAGGAGCTGGCTTGCCTGATCGAGCAGCGGCCAGGCACCCTCGAAACCAGTCGCGGCAATGCGGCCCGGATGCAAAAGATTGTCGGCGGATAGATTGCCAGAGGACGCGTTGATGCCGAGACCGGCAAAGGACCGATAGATGATGTCGGCAAGGTTCTTGAAATTGTTCAGGATGAAGGCGAACACGCCGACATAGAGTACCTTGCGGATGAGCCGGCCGGGAACGTTGGGTTCGCCGCCGAGTGCCCAGGCCAGGCCGGCAAGTGTGATGTCGATGCCGATCAGGGTCGTGGTGAGGAAGGCGACATCGCCCGAGAGCAGACCGAACCCGCTGTCGATATAGCGGACAAAGGTCTCCATGAAGCGATCGATGACCCCAAGGTCGTTCATGCCGCCTTCCTCGTCGTGAAGAAATGGTGATCAGTTGCCGGGATAGGCTGTGCCGGTGCCCAGGAAGCGCTCGGTTGTCTCGCGGGCGGCCTCCTCGGATTGTGCCTTGCGAGCGGCATCCTCGGCTTCAGCTCGAAACTGCGTCGCGAGCAGCGTCTGAATCTGCATCTGCTGCTTGGTCGAAAGCGCGATCAACTGGTTGGTTGCCTGGCTTGCCTCAAGCGCACCGGCCGCGCCCTGGCTGCGGTTGATGAGATCGGTAAGCAGGTCACCGTCGCCGCGGACGTTCTCGACGATCTGCGACTGGACACCCATGGTCTGGCGAAACGCCTGCATGGCGCTCTGCCAGCGCTCGCGTGCAGCGCCCGCCACATCGCTGACCTTTATCGTCGCGTCATAGCTTTCCGGGTATTGATTGCGCCATTGGTCTTGAAGCTTGTCGAGATCAAAGCTCAGGCCACTCGCCTGATCCATCAGCCCGTCGATGCGATGGAGCGCACCGGTGAGTTGGCCAACGGAAGAAAAATCCAGATGCTGAAGGTTGCGCGCCATGTTCTGCAGCATGGTCGCCTGGTTCTGAAGCGATTGGACCTGGTTGTTGATCTGCTCCAGCGAGCGTGCCGCCGTTAGCACGTTCTGGGTATAGTTCGACGGATCGAACACGATGAGGGCGTAGGCTGGCTGGACGTAGTCGGCCATCGGTTTGGCGATCAGGGAAACGGTGATCAGGCTGGTGAAAAGGCGGCGTCCCATCATGACGATTGCTCCGTGTCTGGTTGAGGGAATTGCTGGAGAAGCTCGGCAGCCCAATCCAGGCCGCGTGCATTCAGGAAACGAGAGGCAAAGCTGTCCTGTCCGTGCTCGGACAGGACCCTTTCGATAAGGGTCTGCGTGGCCGGATCGGAAGCACCGCACAGCGCGAGTGTGATCGGGCCGAGCCCGAGCTCGAAAAGACGGTTGCCGCGGCGCGACTGCAGGTAATAGTGCCGCTTCGGCGTGGCGCGAGCGATCAGTTCGATCTGCCGCTCGTTCAAACCGAAGCGTTCGTAGGCTGCCCGCGCTTGCGGCTCCACCGCACGATCATTGGGAAGAAAAATACGCTGTGGGCAGCTCTCGATGATTGCGGGCGCGATTGCAGAGCCCACGATGTCGGCAAGCGATTGGGTGGCGAAGACAACCGACACGTTCTTCTTTCGCAGCACCTTCAGCCATTCGCGGATGCGGGCGGCAAAAAGCGGGTTGTCGAGATAGACCCACGCCTCGTCGAGCATGAGCAGCGTCGGCCGCCCGTCAAACCGCTCCTCGAGGCGATGGAAAAGATAGGTGAGCACCGGCAGGACAGCGCCTTGGCTGTGCATCAGCTCCTCGGTCTCGAAGCATTGCACATCCGATAAGGCCAGCCGATCGATATCGGCATCGAGCAGCCGGCCGAAGGGACCGTCGAGCGTGTAGGGCATCAACGCAGACTTGAGCGCATTGGACTGAAGCAGGACCGACAGGCCGGTCAGCGTGCGTTCCTGAGTCGGCGCCGTGGCAAGGCTGTTGAGCGCCGACCAGATTGCCTCCTTCACCTCCGGTGTGACGGTGACGCTCTCATGGGCAATCAGACCTGCAATCCATTCGGCCGCCCAACCGCGGGTAGCCTGGTCGCTGATGTTTCGCAGTGGCTGGCAGGCAAACGCACCGTCCGCGCCGAGCACATGATGCTCTCCACCCATCGCAAGTGTCGCCGCACGCGCCGAATTGCCTTTGTCGAAGACATAGACCTGCGCGCCGGCATAGCGCCGGAACTGCAAAGCGATCAGTGCTAGCAGAACCGACTTGCCGGCGCCGGTCGGTCCAACGATCAGCATGTGGCCGACGTCCTCGACATGAGTGGAAAGCCGGAACGGAGTCGACCCGCTGGTCTCGGCAACGAGAAGCGGCGGGGCTTCGGTCTGGGTAACATTGGCGAGATGCTCGTTCGTCGCCGGCCCGGCCCACACCGATGACAGCGGCATGAGATGGGCAAGATTCAGTGTGTGAATGAGCGGCTGGCGAACGTTGGCGTAGACATGACCAGGCAACGAGCCGAGCCACGCTTCCACGGCATTAACGCTTTCACGGATCGTAGTGAAGCCAAGTCCGTTGACGATGCGCTCGACCGCGCGAAGTTTCTCCTCGGCGGCTTGGTGGTCCTCGTCCCACACCGTCACAGTAGTGGTGAGATAGCCGAACCCGACATGATCGCCGCCCAGTGCTTGAAGTGCTTCGTCTGCATCGAGTGCCTTGTTGTCGGCGTCGCTGTCGATGAGAGGAACGGGTTCGTTGGTCACGACCTCGCGCAGGATAGCCACGATCGATTTGCGCTTGGCAAACCACTGCCGGCGCAATCGCGTCAGCGTCTTGGTGGCTTCCGTCTTGTCGAACGGAATGAAGCGCGTCACCCAGCGATAAGCGAAATCCTGGTTGTTGAGTGCGTCCAGAATTCCGGGCCGCGTGAGGTTCGGGAATCCGAGGATGGTAAGTGTGCGAAGATGCTGCTCACCCAGCATCGGCTCCAAGCCGCCGGTGAGCGGCGCATCGACCAGCATGCTATCCAGATACATAGGCGTTTCCGGTACGGCGACTGGATGGCGGCGGGTCGAGATTGTGCCGTGCAGGTAAGTCAGCGTCTCGGCATCATCGAGGGCGCGCATTTCCGGCATGAAGCCCGACAGTAGACCCAGAACCCGGTCGGTCTCGTCACGGAACCGCGCCAGCTCCTGGCGCCAGTCTCTTTCGCCTTCGGAATGATGAGAGTCGACCAGCGCGCTTTCCGCCCGCGCCTGGCCGTCCGGCGGCGGCATGAACAGCAAGGTCAGTTGATAGCGGCTCTCGAAATGCGCGACCTTGCCCTCGAAGGCCCCGCGCCGTTCTTCGTCGACCAGCCACGACGCCGCATCGGGGAACCGCGAATGCGGATAGCCCAGCGCTTCTATGCGCTCCGCCTCGAAGAACAATGCCCAGCCGGAGCTAAGGCGTCTGAGCGCATTGTTCGCCCGTGCGCAGATCCCGATGAGTTCGGCTTCGGTCGCGCTTTCGAGATCGGGACCCCGGAACCGCAACGTCCGCTGAAAGCTGCCATCCTTGTTGAGCACGATGCCCGGCGCGACCAGTGCGGCCCAAGGCAAATGGTCGGCAAGCCGGTCGGCTTTGCCGCGATACTCCGAAAGGTTCAGCATGCAAACCATCCCTTCATGCGAAGATGACGGACAAGCACGCTCGCGAAGTCCGGATCCCGGCGCGCGGCAAAGACCGCGAGCGTGTGGCCGGCAATCCAGAGTACCAGCCCGGCGATCCACTGCTGCAGGCCAAGACCGAGGGCCGCAGCCACCGTGCCGTTGAGGATCGCAACCGCTCGAGGCGCACCGCCCAGCAGGATCGCCTCAGTCAATGCCCGGTGAACAGGAACCTCGAAGCCCTCAATATGCTGCTCTCCGCTGGCCATCAGACGAGTGCCCCACCGCCGAAGGAGAAGAAGGAGAGAAAGAAGCTCGATGCCGCGAAGGCGATCGACAGACCGAAGACGATCTGGATCAGCCGGCGGAAGCCGCCCGCCGTATCACCGAAGGCAAGCGTCAGGCCGGTGGTGATGATTATGATCACCGCGACGATCTTGGCGACCGGCCCTTGCACCGATTCCAGTATCTGCTGCAGCGGCTGCTCCCAGGGCATGCCGGAGCCCGCGGCGAAAGCCGGTGCCGTGAGAAAAAACGCGAACGCGGCGGACGAAAGAAAGCGAAGCTTCTTGCGCATGAGATGACCTTTCAGAGCTGCTGGAGTTGCGGAAGCGTGAGCGGGGTGACGGCGTAATCGCCGCTGCCGTCAAGACCGGTGACCTCGGCGATCGCGTCGATGCGGCGCGACGAGCCGCGCCCGGCGATGAAGACGATCAGATCGATGGCGTCGGCGATGAGGCGGCGGGGAACGGTGACGACGGCTTCCTGCGCGAGCTGCTCGATGCGATAGAGCGCGGAGCGCGCCGAATTGGCGTGAACCGTGGCGATGCCGCCGGGATGCCCTGTGTTCCATGCCTTCACCATGTCGAGCGCTTCCGCACCCCGGACTTCGCCGACGATGATCCGGTCGGGCCTAAGCCGCAGCGTCGAGCGCACGAGATCGGCAAGCGTTACCGAACCCCGCCTCGTTCGTAAGGCAACGCAATCCTTCGCCGCGCATTGCAGTTCGCGCGTGTCCTCGATGAGGATCACCCGCTCGTCGCATTCGGCGACTTCGGCCAGCAGCGCGTTGGCAAGGGTTGTTTTGCCCGACGACGTGCCGCCGGCGACCAGAATGTTGCGCCGCTCGCGGACCGCCTTTTTCAGCGCATCGGCCTGCAGCGGCAACATGATGCGGTCGGCCACGTAGTTGGCCAGAGTGTAGAGCTTTGCGGCCGGTTTACGGATAGCAAAGCATGGTGCCAGCACGACCGGCGGCAGCAGACCCTCGAAGCGCTCGCCCGAAGGCAGTTCGGCGCTGACAATCGGATTGTCCTCATGCGCTTCGGCGCGCACGTGGGAGGCGACCAGGCGAATGATGCGCTCCGCCTCGGAAGGGTGCATGTGCACGCCGGTGTCGACCCGCCCCTCGCCCAGCCGGTCGAGCCTCAGCGCACCGTCGGGATTGACCATCACCTCGATGACCAATGGATCGGCTAGGGCTTCGGTGATCGCTGGGCCCATGGCGGTGCGCAGCATGGCGCGGCGGCGATGGTCGGCCTCGGGATGAGAACTCATCCTTCCCTTCCCCCGCCATTGGCCTCGCCAAGCGATTTTTTCCCGGAGGCGATCTGGCGACCGACCTGCTCGACGAATTTGTCGAAACGCTCCTGGGCAATCGCTTGCGTCGCCCTGTCCGGAACCGGCGTGTGGGCATGAAGCGTGATCGAAAAACGGATGAAGAGCGCCAGGCTCTCCAGAACCATCTCGACATCGCGCCTGATATGATCGAGCTCGCGGGACAGACGATCGAGCCGCTTGCCGTAGCGCTGGTCGAGATCGTTCTCGCCCCGCCGCTCTATGAAGGCCTCAACCGCCTTCGCGACGACCGCGGATTTGGTGGTCGATGGATCGCGGCTGAGGTTGTCCAGCTTCTCGCTCAGCCCGGGTTCAAGCAGAAACTGATGACGGATGCGGTGGGGCTTCATGCGGCTCGTTCCGGCTGACCGACGCTTGCTGCACCGGCGACGGAACAAGCATCGTCGAGGTGCCCGAAATCGCGTATGGCCGTTATCTACGCTGAGGTGCGCCCAACTCGAAGCGGGGTTCAGAAGCCGGGCACGATGTCCTTGTCGTCGCCCCTTCCCTCGTTGATGCCGTAGGCACGCGCGGCAGTGGAAATCCGGTCCATAACGAGCTTGTCGGGGAGCGCCTCGCTGTCATCGTCGGTGGGCTTGAAGAGATCGTCCTGATCCGGCTGCTGAGAGACGACGGGGTGTTCATCGGGCAGACCTGGATGACGCTGCTGCTGAACACCGCCGTCGTTTTCGGTTGCCACGCCGCTTTCGTCGCCGGGAACAAGACGGCGATCAACGCCGCACACCTGTCCGCTCCAATCATCCAGACGCGACGCAGGGCAATCAGCGTAAGGACCGTCCCGAAGCAGTGGCGAAGGCAGCAACCGTTCGGTGAAATTCTGATCCTGGTAATAGCGCAACTTCTTGGCACGGATCGGCGGCAGCCCTGAAACCAACACCAGTTCGTCAGACGGCGGCAACTGCATTACCTCCCCGGGCGTCAGCAGAGGTCGTGCCGTTTCCTGGCGGCTGACCATGACGTGGGAAAGCCAGGGCGCCAGCCTATGGCCGGCATAGTTGCGCATGGATCTGAGCTCCGTCGCCGTGCCGAGCGCATCGGAGATGCGTTTTGCCGTGCGCTCGTCATTGGACGAAAAGGCAATCCGCACATGACAGTTGTCGAGAATGGCGTTGTTCTCGCCGTAGGCTTTTGAAATCTGGTTCAAGGATTGCGCGATCAGATAGGCGCGAATGCCGTAGCCGGCCATGAAGGCGAGCGCAGTCTCGAAAAAATCGAGCCGTCCGAGCGCCGGAAATTCGTCGAGCATCATGAGCAGTTGATGTTTGCGGCTCTTCTTTGGATCGCCCTCCAGCCGCTCGGTGAGCCGCCGGCCGATCTGATTGAGCACCAGTCGCACCAGCGGCTTGGTACGTGAGATGTCCGATGGCGGCACGACCAGATAAAGCGACATTGGTCGCTCTGCATCCATGAGGTCAGCAATGCGCCAGTCGCAAGCCGATGTTGCCGCAGCTACGGTCGGATCGCGATAGAGCCCGAGAAATGACATGGCGGTCGAGAGAACGCCTGAACGCTCATTCTCTGACTTGTTCAGCACCTCACGAGCCGCCGAGGCCACGACAGGATGGACCTGAGGCTTTTCACTAGCTCCGAGATGGTTGGTGGTCATCATCCGTTGCAGCGTTGCAGCAAACGAGCGCTGTGGGTCCGAGAGGAAGGTAGCGACACGGGCTAGCGTCTTTTCCTCTTCGGCGTAGAGCACGTGCAAGATGGCGCCGACCAGCAGTGAGTGGCTGGTCTTTTCCCAATGGTTTCGCCGCTCCAGCGCGCCTTCCGGATCGACGAGGATGTCGGCGATGTTCTGGACGTCGCGGACCTCGTCTAGGCCCTGGCGTACCTCTAGCAGCGGGTTGTAGCGCGCCGACCTTGAATCGGTAGGATTGAACAAAAGGCAATGTGAAAACTTCGAGCGCCAGCCGGAGGTCAGCTGCCAGTTTTCACCTTTGATGTCGTGAATGACGGCCGAGCCGGTCCAGGAAAGGAGGGTTGGCAGAACCAGCCCGACACCCTTGCCGGAACGTGTTGGCGCAAACGCCATGACATGCTCTGGGCCGTCATGGCGCAGATACTGGTCCTTCAATTTGCCAAGGAAAACGCCGGCCGTCCTGAATAGCCCCTCCTTCTCAATCTCCCACTTTTCGGCCCATCGTGAAGAGCCGTAGGTAGTGACCGCTCCACGCTGCCGCGCACGCCAAAGTGAACCGGCCATAGCAGCGCCACAGCTTAGGAAGCCACTGGCGCCGGCAAGTGCGCCCGCCTTGTCGAAGACCTCTGGCGCGTAAGCGTCGAAATGGAACCACCATTCGAAAAGTTTCCACGGCTTATAGATTGCCCAGCCGGCCGCGACAAACCATGGGGCGCCGAGTGGCGGCTGATGGCCCAGCATGTGGGCGCACCATTGTGTTGCCATCCATACGCCGAGGACTGCGATGGCAAACACAACCACGATCTGGCCAATCAGCAGCTTCGTCGGTGTCATTGGCTTTTGCTCCGCTGTTCTGGACAGGCGGATCAAGCATCTGGCCAAAGCACAGGGAGTAAAACCCACCGTACGCACGACGAGGTGCGATGGGGCAATCATTGGGTATTGCTCAGATTTGAAACGCGGGAACGCGCCGCTGTTCAATCGATAAGACATAAGGCCGGTGCTATGCTCTCGGATTCGACGCGTCCGGAGGTATCCCGGACGAACTGAAACAGCACCTTCTGCTAGATTTTCTGCAGACCCTGGCCAACTACAAGGGCTGCGCTCTCTGTACGGCGCAAGACAATTTCCCGAAGGCGCCAAGGTTCGGCCAACCCGGTCGAATGATCCGGGTTGATTCACGCTTGCAGAGGCGACAGCAAAAAAGAGGCCACGAGGCGCGGGGAGCCTGCCCGGGGGCCCCTTCGAGGGACGGTCATGCCCGACGTAGCACCCGACAAATCTGGGATCAGAGGATCGGACCGTGATCCGGAATTGCCGAAAGACCGTCAATCAAGACGGGCTGCTTTCAAAAACCACCGAATGCTAGCCGCCTTGATGCACGGCGATGAGCTTTTGGCGGCCTGAGGCGGTGATCAGGTCGCCGTTTCGGTGCGTTTTGACAACCCTCGTCAGGCGCCGGCGATGATCCGTCGTGATGGAGGGCTGGGTTTGCAGGTTGCGGTCGGCGGGTTTGTTTCGGGACGTCTGCGCCCCGTCGGCTATGTCACGAGCCGCGCAATGCGATTGAGGACGATGCGCAGGATGCGCTGGTCGGGGCAGGAGGTCGGCAGGTGCAGGCGGATCTGGGTTTTCATCTCGACCACCCGCGCGGCGATTTTGCATGTCGGTCAATCATTATGACCAATGGTTCTCTACATTTCGCTGCTGCGTTCTCTACATTTGGCTGCTGTTGCGCAGGAGCCCACGGACCTGCCCGTAAAGCTGGCGCTTGACATTGACCAGTTGCTCACGCGCGCCAAGCAACGCCTTCAGCCGGTGGCTTTCCATGGTCTTCACATGCACCGCAGAATACAAACCGCTTGCCAGTATCTCGGCAAGCGCCTGCGCATCCGCCTTGTCCGTCTTCTCAGGCCGCGCCTTCAGGGCATCTGCAGCACGCCGCGCATCCATGCAGATGACCGGAAAACCCTGATCCTTCAGCTCGTGGTAGAGCCAAGGCGTCATAGAGCCTGTCTCAAGGCCGACTTTCGCAAGATGACCGTTCCATCTTTTCAGCCGCTCCGCGATCATTGACGGCTGCGTGTCCGCGCTCCCGCGCCACACCACCTGTCGATCCTGACCATAATGCAGATGTGCGTGCTCTTGAGACTGACGTCCACTCCAACGTAATATTCCATCGCTGCTCTCCTTAGGTCTTCGACAAACCAGGGCAGATGGCCTCATTCCGCCGATGGGAGCAGCAACCTCATGTATGGGATGTAATAGTGGGTTCGCGGGCGACGCGGCGGCCGGAGATCAAGCTATCCGGGATCGTGGCCAGTCTCCACCGTGCTGAAACAACCTCTATACGCGTTCAGATCGCTCGAACTACATGGCTTTTTATTTCCGGGCAGTGCCCGACCGACGGCTCATGTTCGCAGCAGGAGAGTGCCTATTGCGAAGACGGACGCGGAGCCGGGAAATCCAGCACGCGGCTGGTATAGCTTTCGATCAATGCACTGAATGGCACGCCATCCGGTAGTTTGAGCACGGCGTGATGTTCGAGAAGGAAAGGGGGAGGGACAAGAGATCCAGTACCGGAAGCCGGCAGGCTGGTTTGCATTTCCCATCCTTTCGAGAGAGGGGACCAAAGCAGCTTCGCCGATAGGTTCGTGCGACTGAAATTTAGAGCCTGAACGGCTCGACCGAATGCTATATCGCTCGTATCGAGCGCCTTGTTCATCTCGGCCGTCAGCCTTGCCGGCACGTACCAGTTGTCCGCCTCGGACAGGACGTGCTCGCCGCAGGCCAGACGAACGCGCCGATAGGCTATGGGTTCGTCCGAGCCTACGGCAAGTAGCTTACGGATATGGACATCCGCCGGCTTGTCTTGACCATGTACACGATGAGCCACGATCTTCGAGCCTTCCGGCGCCAGCTTGTGTGTTGCGCACCAGCGATCAAGTGTCAGCGTAGCACTGGCATTGCTGAGGAGATCGGCATTCAGGGCTTGAAGGACTGCAAGAGCTTCCAGTCGTGATGTCGGCGTGTCCGGCCATGGCGACGGAGTGGACAGATTCTGCGCCATGGTAGTTTGCGTGCCGGGCACGATGGCGGCTGAGCTGCCAAAGGCGAGGAGGCGGACGAGTAACAAGGACCGGAAGAACATGGCTATGAAATCCTCTGTAAAACAGACTGTACAGGTCGGGGCTAGTCTAAGATCACGCTCGATCGTCAGCTGGCCGATCTGAGCATGCAACTTCTCAAGCTCGCATTCGCGCGTGTCCTTCGCTGGCTGGTGTCGGCGAGAGTCGCCTCAGCCAGCTCTATCAGCAGAAGCCGACATCAACTCCTGAGTCGGTTTTGCAGTGCCTGCCGATCGGCGACGAGCTGGTCCAGGTGGATAGAATGCCCTCCTTGCGCCAATCGCCTAACCAGCTCACGCATACCGTCCACGACAAAGACGCCGCAATCATAGCTGTTCTGCTGCTGGGCCATGAGGGGTGACTCCAGGCGGGCGCCCAGCCGTCCTGCGAGCTGTTCTGCAGGCCGGGCGTTGTATCCTTGCGCGGAGTCGTAGTGATAGGCGACCGGCTTTTGCCGGTCGCTGCGATCAACGAACAGCAGCGACCAATGGCTGCCGCGTTGATTAGGATCCGAAACATGGGCATTATTCACTGGCAGGAACAGGAAGTCGGCTGTATCGTTACCCTGCCGATTATGGACGATACTGTGGAATGTACTTAGCGTGTCGCCCCAGTTCAGCTGAAAGGCTACGAGGGGATCCACGAACCGCGTCCGGGCGGCGAGACTCGGATTGGTCCCCTGCAACTCCTGCGCCAGGAGCTGGTAATCCGTGAGGATATGCCTGTCGCCCAGCCATTGCGTGTCCCCGAGCACCAGCCCGCGGTCGTGGGACGAGGCTTTCGGATCCAAAGCCCCGATCTGAGCATCGGAGGAGGTGGTCGAGAATGCCCGCACAGAATTAACCTCGTCGCGTAATCCGGATGGCGTGGGCCTTGTCAGATCAACCAATGGAAGACCGCCGTAGGTGTCTGAGCGGGCCTTGGCAGAGTGCGCTGGCGCAAAGTGAGCATCGTCGCGCAATTCGGATGGCGTGGGCGCATTCAGATCAACGATTGACTCAAGACCCCCGTAGGTGTCTGAGCGAGCCTTGGCAGAGTGCGCTGGCGCGAAGTGAGCATCGTCGCGCAATTCGGATGGCGTGGGCGCATTCAGATCAACGATTGACTCAAGACCCCCGTAGGTGTCTGAGCGAGCCTTGGCAGAGTGCGCTGGCGCGAAGTGAGCATCGTCGCGCAATTCGGATGGCGTGGGCGCATTCAGATCAACGATTGACTCAAGACCCCCGTAGGTGTCTGAGCGAGCCTTGGCAGAGTGCGCTGGCGCGAAGTGAGCATCGTCGCGCAATTCGGATGGCGTGGGCGCATTCAGATCAACGATTGACTCAAGACCGCCGTAGGTGTCAGAACGGGCCCTGGCAGAGTGCGCTGGCGCAAAGTGAGCATCGTCGCGCCCCGCGACCTCACGGAAGACGTCTGAGGGAGCCATGGCAGTTGATGATGACGGGGGTTCTTGCATCGCCTGGCTCCAGAAGGCCCGAGCTCCCTCGCTCGGGGTAGCGGGCAGCGAGGCGAGCTCCTTCAGCGCGCCGGTCTGCCGAGCTGTCTGCGCGGCTGGCAAAGCCGACTGCTCATGTGATTGCAGCCCCAACCCTTGGTTCGCCTCGACGAGTTTTAAGTAGCTCCGAAGATGCGACAAATCGGGAGCGTGTACTCTGCTTCCAGTCAGTTTGAACGCTTCCACATCGTTCCGCAGCGTTAACTGCTCATTGTTAGAGCCGTTAAGTCGACCAGCTATGCTCCCCCCCCTGCCCGTTTTTTGAAGCCACTCACTCAGCGCACGAAGACGTGTAGCCCGCTTCTGGGCAAACTGCCTCTGCGCCGCAGTCGGGTTCCTAAGATCGTTCAAGGCTTGGCCGAGCGCACCATCAATGAGGGGGCCGTCTTCGGGATAAGGAGCCAGGTGACGGGGCCGCCCAATGCCACGGGGTTCGGATCCGGGCGCTTCGGCTTCTTCACCCCCAGGCAAGAGCCGCGGGAGATTAGCCAGAGCGCATTTAAGGCGATTCTGAGGGTCTCCCCCCAGGCTTCTGTACTCCGAAATTTCATTGTCTAGCGAACCGCCTCGCAACAGAGAAGCTAGAGGGTCCCTATCGTTTGCTTGGAGCCACCGAGCAAACACCCTAAATCTGGAAAGACTGTTTTTGATGTCCCCTTTGGCGGCATTGCGCTGCTCGGCGCCTACCCGGAACCTTGCCAAGAGATCGGCGTCTTCGGCAGGGAGCTCCCCAATTAGCTGGTCTCGTGAAGGAAGGCTCCCGGGGGCAACCTTGTTCAGCTGCGCAACGACAGCAAAGCGGCCACCATCCTTCAGATAGTCCCGCACATCGGCGACAAAAGAAGCATGGCCAGGCGAATCGCGGTCAAACCGGCCGGTTATAGGGCCCCGATTTTCCTGGAACAGCCAGCCGCTTAAATGGTGCAGATCACCTACCAATCTCTTGACAGTCCTCTCGTGCGTCTGCGCTTCGCGGGCTGCTTTCTTGAAGGTGGAAACAAGCTCCTTGTCCTCGGCAAAGGGCCCAAAGCGTTCGCGCTTTGCGCCCACGCGGACCTCTTTATTCACCGCAAACTCCGGTTGCTGTCTACCGCTATTGCGCCATGGACCCGGTCCTTGCGCCGCCTCCGGGCCACTGAACGGGTTATCCCGCAAGCCCGCGCTCTGGATCCCTCCACCGCCCTCCTCAGACGAAGGGGGCTGTAACTGGCTCAGCTGCTGCTCAAAGCTCGCTTGCCGGCTCGAGTCGTCCGCCTGTTGCCCAACCGGCATCTCGGTATTCTGCTGCGCGAAGCCTGATGCAAACGGATTCAACTGCCGAGGATTGAACTGCGAACCATCCATACCGCTCTCCATTTGAAAATGAAATATGGGCTGCTCGCAAGTCTGCGCAGAGAGCCACCAATTCGACCATACATAACGATTCTCACTCCTGAGAGGCTCATTGAGTGCGGTCTGGTAAGCCCTGCAGCAACGATACGCAGCCTAGCTGACTTTGACCTGACGTAGGCGTTCTGTGAATTCGAAGAGAACCCTTGAGGCCTAGGCGCCGGCCGCGACCGGTGCCTCTTTCCCGTGGCCGGCCTCGAAAAGCCTGGCGCTGAAGTTTGTGGGGGACCACCTCTGGGACCCGGCCGGACACGAAACCGATCCCCAGCACGGCATGCCGGTTGAGGTCGCGGCCGCGCTGCGCGAAAGCGAGATGCAGCGGATACCGGACCGCGTGCGCCGTCTATAGTGAAACGACGTCTCGCAAGCCTGGGGACCTTGCATCGGGAGAACGGGTAGGAGGGTCCGTTCGCCTCGCCTAACCTGCGGTCGGTGCTGCGGCTGGGGTCGCCGATAAGCGCGTGCCGCTGGTCGCGTCGGGCGATTTGCGTCGCGGCGCGAACCAGCGACGCCGATGCTCTATTTGCCGGGTACCAGAGGAGATGCGCAATCTGGCCAAGCGTGTCGAATTGCTCTTCACCGCGGTCGGACGCACTTCGACACTGCGTTCGAAAGTGGCGCGACACCGAGGTTGACAATCTTGAGGCAAAACAGTTCCAAGTAACGTCATGCTTTTCCAGGAACCCAATGCGCTACAAATCAGGATCGAGCTCGCAGGCATCGAGCCGGCGGTTTGGCGACGCGTGGTCGTTCCGTGGAACTGGCATCTTGGACAATTGCATCTCGTCATCCAGGCCGCCTTCAACTGGTGGAACTACCACCTGCATGAGTTTCGGGTTGGCGGTTTGTCCTATGGCGATCCCGAACAGCTTGGCGAGATGGAATATGAAGGCGGATCCCGTTCCTTCGATGAAAATGAGGTCCGGCTTCTTGATTTCGAGCACCATCCAGGCCTCTCATTCATCTATCTCTACGACTTCGGCGATCACTGGGAGCATCTAGTCACCATCGAGAAATTCCTCACCCTCGATCCGATTCCGAGGACAGCGGCTTGCATCGACGGCGCCCACGCCAGGCCACCGGAAGATGTCGGCGGCATCGGCGGTTTTGAGAGTTTCCTGGCCATCATGGCCGACCGGGAAGATCCCGAGCATCGCGACATGAGGCGGTGGTGCGGTGGCCATTTCGATCCTCAATGGTTCGATCTGACGGTCGCCGGCAAGGACGTCAGGAACGCGCTCAAGCCGAACGTCCGGCGACGCCTTCACCAGCCCAAATCCAAACGTAGGGCCGGCGAGCGCGACCGGTAAGTTGAGAAAGCCCGGTCTGCTTGGGAGGAGTTCAGCCCATCGAGCAGCCGACATTTCCGCCTGCTCGACTCGACAATGGGCACGAGCGAGGCTCGCCGCGAACGGGATTGATATGGACGAAAGGTCCCTGGCATAGACCCTCCTGCACAATGTCCTCGGCCTCCGCGGACAAGCTGTATGTCGCCGGAAGCGGGCGGCGGGCAATGTCGCCTAAACAAATATAGGCTCCGGATCGAAACCCGGTCGAACATTGGACAGGCTTGCCGGGAAAGCTTCCCGAACATTTTTTTCGGGGGTGGCGACTATTGTAGCGCTGCCGCCAATGGCTTGTCTGCACCTTGCGGCTGGTCTGCAGCCCGCGCGGGCGCGGTTGCAGCCAGCAGGTCGGTCTGCGTGATCAGGCCGAGGATGCGCCTGTCGTCATCGACGATGATGGCGGCGTGGCTGCGACCGTCGGTGAGCACCGGCAGCAGGCTCATCGCGGGTGCGCTTGCCGTAGCGGTCGCCGCCGGCGACGTCACGCTTATTACAGCGTCCGCCGCTCGTGCCAGCTCCCTGAGCCCGCCCGGCGCCGACCAGCCTCGCTTCCAGATCGACGACCGGTAGCGACCGGATGTTGTAATCAAGCAGCAAATACGGCGCCTGGTCACATCGCGCGACATGATGTCCTCGCACAGCAAGGTCCGGTGTGAGCGCACCGTCGCCTGCAACTCGACCTGCCGCAGCAGCCGCTCGAGATCGTCGCGCCGGCAAGGATGGGGACAAAAAGGTGGAAGGCCATGGGATGCCTGAAAACCTCAGACTTGATGTGGAACGCGTCAGTCAGGCGCGATTGCCTGCAATCCCGCCATACCGTTGAATTGGGAATCCAACCGGATCCAAGAACCCGCAGCTTCGGGAAAATAATATTTCGCGATGCCGCCAAACGGATCGGTGCGGTTCGGCTCGGCCGAACCGGTCTTTACAGCAGGTTACGCGGGTTTTCGGATCGGTTTGGCAAGCAGCCCGCTTCATGCGGCGGCGGCCGCGGCGAGGCCGCACGCCAAATCGGCCTAGCTAGCCCGGAAAATTCATGGGGGTTGGCGGATGTGGTGCAAGCCGTTGAAATGACGTAGGATTTGGTTGCTTAAGCCGATCCGAACCATTTCCCGGAGACCACACCCGCCATGAATGATCTTACGCTGCCGCTGAGCGGTTTGTCATCAGACGGCGGCAAGTCCGTCGTCGCCCGTTTTGACGGCGGCATGTTGTCCTCGAACAGTGGTGTTCTGGCTCTGGCCGAGGTGGAAAAGCGGCTGCGTGTGGCCGACCGTGTGGCGCGTTGCATCGACGATCCGCGCCGCCCGGACCAGATCATCCACAGCCTGGCGGACATGATCGGCTTTCGCATGAAGATGATCGCCGCCGGTTATGAGGATGGCAACGACGCCAACCGGCTGCGCTGCGATCCGGTCTTCAAGATGGCCCAGGATGCGCTGCCTTCGGGTCGGGATCTGGCCTCGCAATCGACGATGTGCCGGCTTGAGAACCTGCCTGGCGTGCGGGAACTGGTCGTTATGGGCCGGGCGATGGTCGACCTCTATTGCGCTTCCTTCCGCCAGGTTCCGAAGCGGATCGTGCTCGACATTGACGACACTTTTGACGCCGTGCATGGCGGCCAGCAGCTCCGCCTGTTCAATGCCCATCACGACGAATACGGCTTCCAGCCGATTGTTGTGTTCGATGGCGACGGCCGGTTCGTCGGTGCGGTCCTGCGACCAGCGAAGCGGCCGAGCGGGGCAGAAATCCGCCCCCACCTGCGCCGCCTGGTGCGGGCGATCCGCAGCAATTGGCCGAACATCCGCATCCTGATCCGGGCCGACAGCCACTATTGTAGTCCGCAGGTCATCGACTGGTGCCGCGCCAACGATGTCGACTTCATCCTCGGCGTGGCGCCCACCACGACCCTGCGCAAGCATGTCGCGGACCTGGAGAGCAGCACGATGGCGCGTTTTGAAGTGTCATCGAAGACGAACAAGGTCCGCCGCTTCAAGGAGTTCCTGGATGGCGCCGCCAGTTGGAGCCGCGTAGAGCGCATCATCGCCCGCGTCGAGGTCGGCGCCCAAGGTGCCGATACCCGCTTCATCGTCACCAACCTTGCAAGTGGCAAGGCCAAGGCGCTCTACGAGGATGTCTACTGCCGGCGCGGCGCTGCCGAGAACCACATCAAGTCGTGGAAGACGCATCTCGCCGCCGACCGCACATCCTGCACAAGAGCGACGGCCAACCAGTTCCGGCTGTTCCTGCATGCCGGCGCCTACTGGCTGATGTGGGGCCTGCGCGCCGCGATGCCGAAACGCTCGAGCTTTGCCGTCGCCCAATTCGACACGCTGCGATTGCGCCTCATCAAGATCGCCGCCCGCGTGGTCGAGATGAAAACCCAGATCCGCCTGCACCTGCCGACATCCTGCCCCGACCAGCGTATTCTGCGCATCGTCCTCAGCCGCATCCCGCAACTCGCGACATAAACGATGGGGCGCAGACGTCCCGAAACAAACCCGCCGACCTCAACCCGCAAACCCCCGCCTTCCACCACGACGGATCATCGCCGGCGCCCGACGAGGCTTGTCAAAATGCACCCCAAGGGCGGCCAGATCGCCATGCAGGCCGCCGAAAGCCGATCGCCGTGCATCAAGCGGGCTAGCGCCTGGGGCAGATGGAACCATCGGGCTTGTTGCCAGGCAGGCTTGTCGTCACCTTCACATTTGCGATACGAAATTGTGCATTGCAATATCGGCGGCCCGTGGGTATCATCTTGCTGTCGGCCATCTACTCCTCCCAGATGGATGCCGATACTGAATGCGGTGCACCTCCTCCCGCGCCGTATTCGAAAATCGAGCCCGCTGCCACCTCCTCCCGGCAGCGGGCTTTTCTTTTGTATGAAGGTAGTTTCGGCCAAGGCCGATCTATCGCCGCCTGGACCAGGCGAATGCTCCGAACCTCCAGGCCGTTCTTGCCTTGCCTGTATTGGAAAGACACTTTCTGCCCCTCCATCAGCACGCTTAGCCCTGAGCGGATCAGCGCAGTAGCGCGAACGAAGGCGTCCTTTTCACCGTTCTCGGGAGCAATGAAGCCGAAGCCCTTTTCGGGAATAAACCACTTGACCGCTCCGCTCCATAGGTGAGATCGAGGCCAGCTTGCAGGGCGCCAAAGGCGATCTCAGCGTGGTTGTCCGCTTCGATGGTGATAGTGGCGGGATCGACAAGGTCGTTGCCGAGACCATCGTCTGCGACAGGTTCGAGGGCAGGGTGAAGTGTATCCGAAAGCCGCCCGTTCTTCCCCCTTAAAGGCGTTTGCGACAGATCCAGCCGATCTGCGTCGGTCACGTCCTGGTACCGCGGCGGCTATTCTTGTCCGATTCTCTGCCGGCGAGAGCCGCTCCAAACAACTTGATCAGCCCAATCATCGAGTTCGCTAAGGGCCAGCAGACTGGTCTCGCGGAGGCGGCTGAGCCATGAGCCGCTCCTGAAGTGCCCGCCGATCGGCGACGAGATTGTCGAGGTGCAGCGACTCGCGGCGTGGCCGCGGTTCTTGGGCCAACCGTCGAGCCAGCTCCCGCGTGGCATCCAGCACAAAGACGCCGCAATCAAAACTGTTCCGCTGCCGGGCCATGCCCATTGGTTGCAGGCTGCTGGCGCCCAGCCGTTCTGCGAGCTCTGTTGCAATGGTGTGGTGGAGCGGGCGGAGGGAGTCGTAGTGATAGGCGACCGGCCTTTCCTGATTGCGGCGATCAACCAGCAGCAGCGACCAATGGTCGCCTTCGCGAATAGCACTGGCATTGTTCACTAGCAGGAACAGGAAGTCGGCTGTATCGTTACCATTCCGATCATGGACAATGCGATGGAATGCGCGTAGCGCGTCGCTATCGGCGCCGTGGTTAAGCTGAAAGGCTATCAGAGGATCCACGAACCGCGTCCAGGCGGCGAGATCCGGATTAGTCCCACGCAACTCCTGCGCCACGAACTCGTAATCCCGCTGAATATGATCGTCGCCGAGCCATTCTCTGGCTCCGAGCACCCGTCCGCGGTCGTGGGAAGAGGCACTCGTAGCCGAAGCACCGATCTGAGCATCTGGAACCGAGGATGGGCGAGGATGATGGATAAATTGAGCATCGCGGCGCCCTCGCGGCCCCAACGTGATAGAGTAGGTCTCACCGTTGATAGAGACAGGCCGCGGAACCATGCGCGGACTCGGCAACAGCATCTTGTTGTCCAGTACATCGAGCAGGAAGTCCGGAACCGGCTGCGAGCCATGCTGCCAATCCTCGCCGACGAGATATCCGATATCCTCGAGCTCCAGAGGCTCGCCTGATGGCCCGATGGAGAACGGCGGACTGGCGGCCGGACCAGGCACCTGCGCTGACTGAGCGTCGTCACGCGTCTCCTGCGGTGTGGACGGCAGATCAACGAAGAATGGAGGCCGCGGTAGATCTCTGACGACCGAGCTGGCGCGCCCTCCGGGGTTGGCCGCATACTCGCCTCAGAGTCGGGCGGCACTCGCGGCGACCGGGTCGAGCTCGACACAGCCGTTTCGTGTCGTCCGGCCTGCGGGCCTTCCGGCGTCGGCCACTCATTTAGGTCAAAGTCTGACGGCACCCGCGGTGACCAGGATAAGCTCGCGCCGGCTAGCTGCGGTTCCCGACCCGGCTGGTCAGGGAAGGCTACACCCAGCGCCCTGTTTGCCTCGACGACTTGCACATACTGCGCAAGCCTCTTGAAGCCAATGCCAACGTTGCCGTTGGCTTTCGTGAACTCCTGGTAATCTCTGTCCAATGATTCGCGCTGATGCCAATCGCCGTTGATCCGGCTCGCGATGCTCTCCCTGCCCATTGTTCGGAGCCAATCGCTGAACTTTCGTTGCCCCGAAGCAGTATTGCGGACGGTCTTGGCAGTCCGGCCGGATCCGAGCTTGCTCAACTCTCCCTCGACCAAGCCATCGATGATGTTGGCGGCATCGTCATAAGGATGCAGCCCGTGCTGGAGTTCGTCGCCCTGGGGTGCCGAAGCTTGTTGATACCCAACCCGACGTACGGTTGGCCAATGGCTCGCTTGAACTCCGAAATATCTTTCTGCAGTTGTTTTTTCTGCTGCTCATTGCCGTTGAGTCGACTCGCTATGCTCTCCTTTCCCTCTCTTTTCAGCCAGTCACTAAGCTTGCGCTGATTGCTAGCGATCTTGAGGATAGGCGCCCTCTCTTTGGCAGTCGCTGCCGGTCCAAGCTTCCAAGCTTACGCAAGGCTTCGTTGGTCGCGTCGTCGATGATGTCGGCGTCGCTCTCATAAGCGCTCAAAGTACGGCGCCCCATGACGCGGGGCCCGGATCCGAGCGCTTCGAACCCTGCCGAGTCAGGCTGAATCCTTCGGAGATGATTGAGGGCCGTAAAGAGGCGGCCCTTGGGGTCATTCTCCTCGCCAAATGCCATGATGTCCTCGGCTATTTCTTCGGTTCGAAACCGAGACGTCAGGGATGGCTTCTGGTTGGCCGTGAGCCACTTGGAAAAGCTATTAAGAATCTGCGTATGAGACCTGATAGTTTTGTCGGGCACCTCAAGTGCCCGGGCTGCTGCCGCGAACTGGTGAATGAGTAGCGGGTCTCCGGTAGGAGCAGGCGGCTGAGAACGACGAGGTGGCGCAGAAGGCCGAGGCAACAACTCGCCGGCGCGGAACTTCCGAAGCGCTTCCAATGCCGCACGCACTCGCTTGATGCCCCCCGCGTTCACAAATTCATCCGCATGGGCTTTCAACTGAACAGGGCTTTCAACCAGACCGGCCAGTGTCAAGTTTTTAGAGTTGAGGAACTCGCTGAACCGGCTCAGTTGCTGCACCATCCCCTGAAGGGTACCGGAAGCATAACTTCCTGCCGCCGCGCGCACGAACTCGGAAATGAGGGCTGCGTCCTCTTCGGACGCACGGGTGCGCTTATAGGCGTAGATACGAAGCTCTGAATCGACTGCATCCGACGCTGAGCCGCCCAACGACTTTTCACCGCGACTTCCTCCAAACACTTTGCCAAGCCCCGACTTAACCCGAGAAAGCAGTCCACCGCCTTTTCTATCCTTCGTGCGCGCGGCAGGCTTCGGTTCCGATGACGCTGTGTCGCGCATGCTACCCAGTGCCCTGTTGCGCAAGTCAGATGGAGAACCTTGCATGGCCGCGCCAAAGTGAGCGCGAGGAATGTCGACACTGTGCCGCGTACTGCGGAACCGATTGTCCTGCGGGTTGGATTGCGGCGGCATGGGGTTTGAAGGGTCGTTCTGGCCGCACAACCGGTGCTTCTTGGCAGCGCGTGATGGCACGAGGCGTGCAGATCGCGAGCGAGAGCATTTGGTGCGGCCATGCCAGCATAGGGTATCGGCCAGCGCCTGCCGGCGTGCCACTGAACGCGACCCGATGAGTGGCGTCAGACCGGTTTGAGGCGGGTGAAGAGTGCGAGATTGTAAGCCACCACAGAGGACCAGACATAGGTCTTGAAGTGGTCGAGCCCGCCCCAGGTGCAGCGCGCCAAGCCGTAGGCACGTTTGAGGCAGGAGATGCCGGCCTCGATGCCGGCGCGGAAGTTGCGCAGCTTGCGATAGACCCACTTGCTTTTGACCATGTCTTCGACCTTGAGGCCGCTCTTCTTGTGGAAGGCCATGTCGCGCACGCCGCAGGCCTTGGCCCGGCGCAGATTTTCGCGGCTGGCATAGCCGCCGTCGGCCGCCGCCTGCCGCGGCGCCTGGTCCCAGATGCCGATGTGGCGCTCCGGCATCGGCAAGAACCGCTCGCTGTCGGCCGGGTTTCCGGCTTCGATGACGAGGTCAAGGATCAGTCCGCTTCGGCCGGTGGTCAAATTGAGCTTGTGGCCATAATCGACGTCGCGGCTGTGGCATTGTAAACTTAGTGACGACCGGCACAGAGCCGTCTGCGGGTCTCTACCATTAGGTGCTCTGAAGACGGGCGATTTGACGCCACATCTGCATCGCAGCTCCTCGCAGCTCGCGATGATGGTCAGTGGAATGTTTTGGCGGGGAATGTGAAACAGGTTGGCGATGGGATCGTGGATGGAGACGAAGCGTTGAAGCTGTCGCGCTGACCTGAACCGCTTCATAGTCCTCTCGCGCCGTCGGACCGGTTGGTGAGAATTCTCAGCGCGATTGTTCAAGCCCTTGTGTGAGCGATGCTGGACGCCCGGCATGATATCGCGCTTGGCAGCACTGTAGGATCGAAGCTTGCAAGTGACCATCACACGCGGCGAGCGGCATTGACCTTTGAGAAGCTTTCGCATCAGACGCCTGGCAGCCTTGGCATTGCGGCGGCGTTCCACCAGAACGTCGAGAACGAAACCGTCATGATCGACCGCACGCCAAAGGCAGTGTTTCTTTCCCCGCGCCGAGTGGTGATGACGGCCTCGTCGAGGTGCCATTTGTCGCCGAGCTTTCCGGCTGAGCGCATCCGGATGTCATTGGCAAAATGCCTTCCGAATTTCTCCGCCCACAGCTTCACCGTCTGGTGGGAGACCGTGATGCCACGGGCAGCCAGCAGATCTTCGACCATTCGCAAGCTGAGCGGAAACCGGAAATAAAGCCAGACCGCATGGGCAATCACGTCAGCGGGAAAACGGTGGCGGCGATAAAGTCGATCAAGGGGCAACAGTCGTCATGCCCACTCATCGCATACCTAAATCGACCGTCGGTTAATGTTACGATGCCCAGATCGAAGAAATCATAGCCTTCATAAAGGTCAATCCTTCTCGCCCTGGACCTGCTTGATCGCCGCGGGCTCAAGCACCGCGGATGTTGGCCGAGAAGCGCATCCCATCAGGCTGACCGTGACGGCAAGAATGACAAGGCTGTACCGTGATCTGCACGGGTAGATCGAGAGGAGGGAGTGCATCGACGTGCCTTAGGGTAAATCTGGAGAAAGAAGGGCGCTCGCAAGCGCCCTTTCGCTAATCAAGCACGTGCAGCATCTGGGGAGGCATCCGGATCTTCTCGTGGTATCCGGAACCAGGCCACGTATAGGGCCGGGAGAAAGAGAAGCGTCAACACCGTGCCGGCCACAATCCCGCCCATCATGGCATAGGCCATGGGCCCCCAGAAAATTTCCCGGGAGATGGGGATGAGGGCGAGCGTCGCGGCCGCGGCGGTCAGCAAGATCGGCCGCATGCGGTGTTCCGTGGCCTCGACAACCGCACGCCACGGCGGCACGCCCTCGCTTCGCAGATTCTCGATCTGGACGACGAGGATGACCGAGTTGCGGATCAGGATACCGATCAGTGCGAGCACGCCGAGGATCGCTACGAAGCCCATCGGCGCATTGCTGAGCAGGAGTGCCGCCACGACGCCGATCAGCGCGAGCGGAGCGACTGCGAAAACCAGGAACAGGCGGCTGAAGCTCTGGAGCTGGATCATCAGGATCGTCGCCATGGCGAACAGCATCAGCGGGGCGACCGCGGCGATCGGTCCCTGCGCGTCGGCGCTCGATTCTACCGAGCCGCCGATCTCGACCTTGTATCCCGCAGGAAGAGCTTTCGTGAACTTTTCGACCTGGGGCTTGAGCTGTTCCACGATCGTCGCGGGCTGTGTCGGCCCGGTGACCGCGGCCTTCACCGTGACCGTAGGAATGCGATCCCTTCGCGCGATCATAGGCTGTTCGAGCTCATAGCGGAACTTGGCGACTGCGGAGAGCGGTACGGATTTGCCGTTTGATCCCGGAAGCTGGAGGTCTCTTAGCGTCTCGATCGAGCCACGCTCAGCGTCTTGGGCCCTGCCGATCACGTCGATGAGGTAGATGCTGTCGCGGATCTGCGTCGCCGAGGACCCTTCGACGATGCTGTTGAGTGCGTTAGCGATATCCTCTGAAGAGACGCCGAGCTGGCGAGCCTTGTCCTGGAGCACGTCCACCTTCACGACGCGCGAGGGCTCGTTCCAGTCATAGGTCATGTTGGCGATGAGAGGATGCCGGTTGACGATGGCTCCAAAGCGATGCGACAGCTCACGCACCGTCTGGATGTCCGGGCCGCTGATGCGGTACTGGACGGGCTTGCCCACCGGTGGGCCGATATCCAGGAGTTTGACAAAAGCGTCGGTACCGGGAAAGGTCTTCGCTACATAAGCCTGCAGGTCTGTGCGCAACCTGTCCCTTGCCTCCAGGTCCTTGGCCACGATGACGACCTGCCCGAACCAGACAGCCGGGGTCTGCACGTCATAAGACAGGATGAAACGCGGCGCGCCCTCCCCGACATGTGTGGTCCAATGGTCGATATCGGGATTGCCGACGAGTTTCTCTCGTTCGAAATCCGTCATCTGGCGGTTCGTTTCCGTAATCGTGCTGTTTTGGGGCATACTCCAGTCGACGACTAACTCGACGCGGTCGGACGCCGGGAAGAACTGCTGCTGCACAAGGCCAAGACCGCCCAGCGAGAGGCCGAAAACAGCGATGGTGGCGATGATCGTAACCCAGCGCCAGCGCATGGCAGCTCCCAGCAGCCAGGCAAATCCCCGTGCGCCGCGTCCCTTGCGCTCATGGTGCGACTTCATCGTCTTGGGCAGGATCGCCACGCCCAGCAACGGCGTGAACAGGACGGCCACGACCCAGGATACCACGAGCGAAACGGCAATGACGACGAACAGGGTGAAGGTGAATTCGCCCGCTGCGCTACTGTTGAGGCCGATCGGGATAAAACCGGCGACGGTGACAAGCGTGCCTGTCAGCATCGGAAAGGCAGTCGACGTATAGACATAGGTGGCGGCTTTGCGCAGCTCGTCGCCTGACTCCAGGCGCGCCACCATCATTTCGACGGCGATCATGGCGTCGTCAACGAGGAGCCCCAACGCGATGATCAAAGCGCCGAGCGAAATGCGCTGGAGAGAGATGCCCGTATATTCCATGACGACGAAGGTGATCGCCAGTACGAGCGGGATCGAGATCGCGACCACCAGCCCAGCGCGCAGCCCAAGGCTAATGAAGCTGATCGCCAAAACGATAGCGATTGCCTCAAACAGTGCCTTGGTAAAGCCGGACACTGCTTCTTCCACCACGGCCGGCTGGTCGGAAACCCGTTCAACACTCACGCCTATCGGAAGATCGGCCACGACGCGCTTCATCTCCTCGTCCAGCGCCTTGCCGAAGTTCGTCAGATTGGCACCCGCCGTCATGCCAATTGCCAGGCCGATTGCAGGTTGTCCGTTGAAGCGGAAGAGCGAGGCCGGCGGGTCGACATAACCTCGCTTGATCGTCGCGATGTCGGTCAGCGGGAAAAATCGATCGTTGACCCTGAGGTTGATGGCTTTCAGGCTTTCTTCGCTCGTAAATTGGCCACTGACGCGCAACGCGATCCGCTCTGGTCCTGCATCAACGAAGCCGGACTGCGCCACAGCGTTCTGGGCTTCAAGCGTTTCGATGACGGACTGGCGGTCGATGCCGAGCGCTGCGATCTTGCGCGTCGAGAATTCAAGATAGACGGCTTCATCCTGAGCCCCGATGATGTCGATCTTGCCCGCATTCGGAACCGTTAGAAGCTTCGCCCTGGAGTCTTCCACCAGATCGCGAAGCTGGCGCTGCGTCAGGCCGTCGGATGTGAACGCATAGATGTTGCCATAAACGTCGCCGAAGGTGTCATTGAAGAACGGACCGACGACGCCGCTGGGAAATTCGCCCTTGATGTCGTTGATTATGTTGCGGACGCGAAGCCAGTTGCCCGTCACGTCCCTTGCTTTGGTGGTCGGAAGCAATTCGACGTAGACCGTGGTCTGGCCGGCGATCGTCTCGCTTCGCGTGTAGTCCAGCGCGTCAAGCTCCTCCAGCTTCTTCTCGATCCTGTCCGTTACCTGACGGGTCATTTCTTCCGCAGACGCGCCCGGCCACTGCGCGTTGATAATCATCGTCTTGATGGTAAAGGCAGGGTCTTCTTCGCGACCGAGGTTGAAGTAGGAAAACGTGCCTGCAAGGATGAAGACGATCATGAAATACCAGACGAGTGAACGGTGATCGAGCGCCCAGTCTGAGAGGTTGAACGGTTTCAATTGATGGTCTCCTGGTCGACGCGAACGGCCTGGCCGTTTTCGAGCGTGTTGACGCCAGCGGTGACGATTCTGTCACCAGGGTTAATCCCGTCGATCACGGTGACGGGGCCACCTGGAACAGTTTGTTCGGCAAGCCTGACCGGGCCGGAAGTGACTTTGCCGGTCGTGTTGTTGACGATCCAAACGAATGCCTTCGATCCCTCGGTCCGAATCGCGGACAAGGGCAGCCGGATCAAAGTCTTGGCCTCCCCCATGGATCTGGCCACTATGACCGAGCCGAGCCTGAGTGCTTCAGGCGGATCGATCAGCGTCAACCGGGTGCGTCGCGTACGCGTCGCGTCGTCCGCTTCGGGCGTGATTTCGCGGACCACGCCCCTGGCGTGAATGCGGGGATCAAGTTGCAAGGCGACGTCGAAGGATGCGCCGAGCGTCAACTGGTCACCGGCGGCTTCGGGCACATCGACGACCGCGTCGCGCTCTTCCGGTCGCGCGACCGTCGCGACACCCTGCCCCGGCGAGACGACTTGCCCCACCTCGGCTGTCGTCGCGGTGACGACGCCGTCGAACTCGGCGAGCAGGCGAGAATAGCTCAGCTGTTCGTTCGCCTTGTCGAGATTTGCCCGGGCCTTGGCGACCGCGGCTTCTGCGGTCTTGCGCTCCTGCTCGGCAGTTTCGAAGGTGGCCTTCGCCCCGGTTTGTCTCTCGAGCAGAGTTCTCTGCCGGTCTTCGGTGATTCGGGCGTTGGCCAGGTGCGCCTGACTATTGGCGAGATCGGACTGCGCGCTTTTGACAGAGAGCTCGAGCGCCACCGGATCGATGGCTGCCAGGACGTCGCCCTTCTTGACAAGGTCGCCTACCTGGACGTTGCGGGCGATGACGCGGCCCAAAATGCGGAAGCTAAACTCGGTCTCGATGCGGGCTTGGACAGTGCCGGGCAGAGTGAATGCCGCCTGCGCGAATGGTTCGGCTATCTGAAAGATGACGGGGCGAGCGGGCACCGATGCTGCGTCCTCTTCCTTCTGGCAAGCGGACAGCAACGCGGCCGCCGCCAAAAGCGCGGTCAGGCGAGGATCGATTTTCATCGGGCGGTTCTTTCGTAAGACACGACGTCGCCGTCGCTGAGGAATTTCGTACCGTTGGAAACAACAATGTCCCCCATAGACAGGCCAGATTGGACGGAGAAGCGTCCACTGGTATAGGCCGCGACCTCCACGGGATGGAGGGAGACGACGCTCGTCTTCGTATCGACGAGCCAGACGGCCGTCCGCCCCGCATAGGAGGCCATGGCCGACCACGGCAACTCGATGACGGCCTCGGGCTTGTACCGCGCGGTGGCAATCACGGCGCTTCCCAGGGGAGCGTCAGGCGCATCTTCGAGAGCGAGCTTCACCCGGATCGTCCCCGTCGTGGTATCGATGGTTGGCGACACCTCTCGGACCTTGGCCCGAAACTCGTCTTTGCCCGACAGGAGCCTGACCTTGGCAACGTCTTCGAGCTCGCGCCCGATAAGAGCGGACTCGTCGGCATTGATCACGGCATCTCGGGGACCGTCATGGGCGAGCGTGAAAACAAGTTGGGCAGCCTGCGCCACCTGACCTACTTCGGCATTGCGGGCGGTAATGATTCCGTTGGCATCCGCCCTGAGGTCCGTCTGGCCAAGTGTATCGCGGGCCGTATCCAGCTGGGCCTGCGCCGACTGAACCGTGGCCCTTGTCGTCAAAAGGGCTTCGCGTGCGTCATCTAGAGCAGCCCGCTTGGTCACGCCTGCGGCAAAAAGGCTCTGCTGTCTGTCAAATGCCTGCCGGGCCTGCGTTTGCTGCGCTTCCGCAGATTGGAGGTTAGCAAGTGCAACCTGGAGGTCAGCCTTCTGCTCTTGCGCATCGAGGCGCGCGAGAATCTGCCCGGCCTTGACGCGATCACCAACATCCACCAACCGCGCGATGATGCGGCCACTGACGCGGAATGAAAGATCGGACTGGATTCGGGCACGGATCTCGCCGGTCGTCGAAATGGTTTCCGACACCGGTACGGCTTGAACAGCTACCGTCTCCACGTGTCGCGTATCTTTCTGTCGAGTTTCTTCCTTAGGAGCGCAAGCCGCGAGCCATGCCATTGAAAACCCTAAAAAAAATCCCGTTGTCAATTGTCCCATAATTCGCCTCTCAAGTCGCTTTTTCCAGCTGATTACGGTTGACTTACCAGAAAGTCAATGAAATAATTATGACGTGTTAGGCTATAGGATCTCTTGGTTAGGTAATGTGAACATGAACAAGCTGACGCGCGCTGAACAGAAGGCCCTCCGGCCTGCCCAGATCCTCGATGCTGCATTTGAGGAATTTATCGAGCAAGGCTACACGGCGGCGCGCGTGGAAGATATCGCCGCACGGGTAGGCGTGACAAAGGGGACGGTCTACGTCTACTTCCCCACTAAGGAAATTCTGTTTTCTGCCATGGCACGGCATATCGCGCTACCGTTCGAGGACGTCCTAGCCGACGCCAAGGATCTGACGGGAAGTTACGCCGAGCGGCTCAGGTCATTGATCCTGCTTTTCTACGAACACGTTATGGGGGATCGCAGAACCCGGGAATTGCTCCGCTTCGCCATTTCTGAGGGCGTACGTTTTCCCCAGCTCATTAATGCGCATCACGTCGAACTCATTGAGCCGATCCTCGCCATGACGCAGGCGCTCATCGACGAAGGTGTCCGTCAGGGTGAATTTCGGGACGGGCCTGCGGCGGTTGCACGCGTCATACTTGCGCCTGCGTTGTCCTTGATCGTCGAAACATTGATGCACGACGGTCGTCTCGATCTCGAAACGCCGAGGTATATCGAAGCCCATCTCGATCTCGTTATGCACGGTCTCGCTGCCGCTAGAGCGGGATGAGATTAGTTTCGGTCATAGCCTGAGTTTTCGATTGAGCGTCTTTCGCGCCGCCACGGGACGCCAAATGCGCCGAAGCCCCGCGGGGGTATCATCATCAAATCAGCCGTAGCTGTCTTTGGTTGATAAAGGCCGCGTGTCTGCCGGAACAATTCTTGTTCCGACCCCATCGTGCTGCAACCGGTCAAGCTCATCGGCCCCAAGCATGGTCTCGATCGCTGCCTGGACAATCAATCTTGCCCGTGCGCGCATCGCGGCTGTGCGGGTCGATCGCAAGCAGCGTATGCGCAAGGGCGGCCCCCGCGCTCCCCGCCTTGATCGTCCACTCCCGCCCCGTCGCGTCCTGCCTCAGCCGCATGTGGCCGTCAGCGGCCGTCGTCAGCGTATAGCCGTTGAACGTCTCCTCGACCGTCTTGCGCTTGTGGCCATCGAGGTCTTGTGTGATCGTGCGCCGGCGACGCCCCTGCCCATCCACGACATCGATCGTCACCTTGCCCTTGGCGTCATCGCTGCGCGAGATCTCGTCTGGCATCGCGGCTACCAGCTCCGTCGACTTCACCCCTCCCTTGTCGCCGCTGCGCACCCCAAGCCCGACAGCCGCAAGCTCGGCCTCGATCTGCTCACGCCCAACACCTTGCCGCGCCGCGATCGCATCCAGGCTGTCGCCCCGCTCAACAGCCCTGGCAATTGCCGGGCTATCCTTGCCCATGGCATCCTGACCCGCGCCAAGCGTCGTCTTCCTGCCGTCGACCGTCGTCACAACCGTCTGGCTCGAGCCGTCGCGGTGCGTCGTCCTGTCGATCTCCACGCCGCTCGCAAGCCGTGTCCGCTCGACCACGTCGCCGCTGCCAAGGTCGTCATCGGTGCGCGTCGTCACCGCGCCCGTCCTGGCATTGCGGCTCACATTCGTGCGCAGCCCCTGGCCATCGCGCACGGAGCCAGCCTTCTCCTGGCCCCCTCCCTGGCCATTGGGCGTCTTCACCGAGATGTAGTAGCTGTCGTGCTGCAGGTCGTCATACTCGTTCACCGTGCGACCGTCATGAAGCCTGACCGTCGTCTTGCGAACATCCCGGTTGCCGCTCGTGGGAGCGCTCGTCTCGACGCTGTCGCTGGCCCGCTCAAGCCCGGCAAGCACCTGATCGCGCTTCTGTTGGTGCTCCCGCGCGAGAGACCGGTAATTTCTCTGGGGTTGAGCACGGATTGTTAGGCCCGAGCAGTTCATCACCGTCGCTTTGTTCGGAGAAGCAACGATGGCGGTGGAGTGGACAATTACAATCGAGGGAAAGAGCGAGTTCGGCGACGTTTGTCGTCGGGAGGTCCGGGTCGACAAGAGCTGGGAGCGCCTGTTCGACGGCGAAATCGGCCTGTCGATCGAAGTCGGCAAGAAGATCATGACGGCGCTGCAGAGCGCGGTCGTAAACCAGGAGGTGAATGCCTATGCTCTGTTTCGGCGGGTTTGCCCGGACTGCCACATGTTCCGGCCGGTCAAAGACTATACGGCGCGCCGGATCCGAACTGTGTTCGGCACGGTGGAGGTGCGCAATCCCCGCTGGATGCTGTGTGGGGATTGCCATCCAGGGATGGTCGTTGCTTTCGCGCCACTGAAGGAAATCTGCCCGGATCGGGCGACGCCCGAGCTGATGGAACTGACGGCGCGGCTGGGAAGCATGATGCCGTACCGGCAGGCCGCCAGAGTGCTAACCGAATTTCTGCCCATTGAGCCTACCGAGACGCATGCGACCGTGCGCAAGCGCACCATCAGGATCGGTGAACGGCTGGAGGAGCAGGTTGCAGAGGAAGAACGGCGCGCAAGGGCGCAAGCTGATGATCGACGCCAGCTCGAAATGGAGCTTCCCGGCGATCGGCGCAAAGAGTTTATCATCAGCATCGACACAGCGCATGTGCGCAGCGCCGATCCCAATGCAGCGCGAAACTTCGAACTCGTTGTAGCCAGATGCGGTCGCGGCGGTCGAGGCGAACCCGGTGGCCGCTATTTCGTGACCAGCAGCACCGACCAAACCGCAATCCGAGATCGAACGCTCCACGCGCTTCAGCAAGAAGGATATTGCGGCTTTGGCGACGTCACCGTGATCTCGGATGGCGCCGAAATCCTGAAGCGCCTGCCCCGCGCCATGCCAAGGCCGACCAGCCATATCATCGACTGGTTCCACATCGCCATGAAGCTCCAACCAATGCAGCAGATCGCCGACCACATGGTTCGATCTCGCGGACGGTGCCAGGCCCCTTCCAACCATCCACAGGGACGTCAGAGCCGTGAAGTGGCGCCTGTGGCATGGGCGCGTCGATCGCGCGATCCGCGACCTGGAGCAACTCTTGGAGAGAGTGAAGGATTCGCAAGGAGACAGCGAGTTCTCGATCGCACGGCTTCATAGCCTCGGCTCGCAGCTCCTGAACTATGTCAGATCGAACCGCGGCGCGATCGTCAACTATGGCAAGCGATACCGAGCTGGGCTTCGTGTCGCCACCAGCCTCGCCGAGTCAGCAGTGAATTCGCTTGTCGGCAAACGCATGGTCAAGAAGCAGCAGATGCGCTGGCCTCTCCACGGTGCGCACATGCTCATGCAGGTCAGGACGGCGGAGATCAATGGCGAACTTCGCGGTCGGCTGCGGGCACCGTTCCGACAGCCAGAACCGAACGTGCCTCCATTATTCAAGCCCAAACCGCCCCTTCTGCGCGCCGCCTAACCCCAGAGAAGTTACCGGTCCCAATCGTCGCGACATGGGGCGCAAATCTTTCGTCGACCGCGTCTGGGCATGGAAGGCCGAGTCGGGCGGGACTATCACCCGCCAGTTGCGACGTCTTGGCGTGTCGAGCGACGCATGCCCCCAAATGGGCATCGGAGGCGAACAGCGTTTCCCTCCGGCGGCAAAGAACAGCATCCGATACTTTATCGTCTACAAAATTGATAGACATAATAAACCGCGAAAATTGGAAGCCATTTCCAAATTGGAGCAAGACGAGGATGTTAGCTGTGGAGAGATTTTCGAGAAGAAGGTTTGGCGCCCTCGTGGCCGCTTTTGCGGTGACCTTGGTCGCTTCTTCCCCGCCTTTCGGGGCTCAGGCGGGTAGTTCGGACGCGGGTAAACTACCGACCGAAATCCCGGAGGGCACCGTGCTTCGCATCGGCGATCCCGAGACGCAAAGGGCGCTGGAACTCTCGGGTCTGATCGATCAACTGCCGTTCAAGGTCGAATGGGCCAATATCAGCGGCGGTCCACAGACAATCGAAGCTTTTCGCGCCAATGCGTTGGACGTCGGATCGGTCGCCGACATTCCGCCCATCCACGCGACCTGGACCGGGCTCAAGGTCAAGATCATAGCCGCGAAGTTCCGCAAGGATCCGGTTGCGCACCCGATTTATCAACTCGGCATTGCACCCGGCGTCGAGGTCAGGACGCTCGCGGACTTGCGCGGCAAACGGATTGCTTTCAGCCCCGGCCAGGCGCAGGGCGCGCTGGTGCTGAGGGTGCTGCAGGCCGCCGGCCTGAAAAAGGAGGACGTCAATCTCATCGAACTGCCCAGCAACGGCGATGCCTATCCGGTGGCACTTGCCAGCAAGCAAGTCGATGTCGCGCCGATCTGGGGCGTCCTCATCAAGCACTATCTGCACCAGTATGGTGCCGACGGCGCTACCACCATCCCGCATGGCTTGCGCGACGATCCAGCCCATCTCTATGCGCCACAGTCGGTGCTGGACGACCCGGCCAAAGCTGCCGCGCTCGGCGAGTATGTGCGCTACTGGGCACTTGCGACCCGATGGGTGGAGGAGCATCCGAAAGAGTGGATCGAAGGCTACTATGTCGCCACGCAGGGGCTCAACAGCGAAGATGGCCAGTATCTCGTCGACGCCGACGGCCAGTTCGACATCCCGCCCGACTGGAACGACGTGATCGCGCGCCAGCAGGCGACGATCGATCTCCTGGCTCGGGAACTGAACAGGCCCCCGATCAAGGCCGAGGATCTTTTCGACAGGCGCTTCGAGAAGATCGCCACAAATGCGCTGAACGCGTCATGACGCCCGTTTCTCAAGACTGGAGACGACGCAGATGAACGCATTCTCACACCCCGCCGCGGTCGCGCCCACCATCGGGTATGCATCTGATGAAAGGGCGTTGATCCCGCCCGCCGTAAAGCCCCGCAAGACCGGGACGAGGCGTCGCCTGGCGCTTGGGCGTGCGATCCCGTTTGGCGCGCTGATTGGGCCCGCACTTCTTCTTGTGGTCTGGTCCATCGGCAGTGTCGCCGGCCTGATCGATCCAAGGACGCTGCCGGCGCCTTGGTCGGTTGTCGGCACCGCCGTCGATCTTATCGCAGAAGGCAAGCTTCAGGGTCATCTGATGACGTCTGCCTGGCGGGCAGCGCAGGGGCTGGTGTTCGGCGTCCTGATCGGGACCGTGCTTGCCCTCATTTCAGGGTTGTCCCGGCTTGGCGAAGCGATCATCGACGGTCCCGTTCAGATCAAGCGGGCGATCCCGACGCTCGCTCTGATCCCGTTGCTGATGCTGTGGTTCGGCATCGGCGAGGGCATGAAAGTGACGACGATCGCGCTGGCTGTCCTGATCCCGATCTATATCCAGACCCACAGCAGCTTGCGCAGCATAGACAGCCGTTATGTCGAATTGGCCCAGACCCTGCGAATGGGCTATGGCGAATTCATCCGCGAAGTCATCCTGCCAGGCGCCCTGCCCGGCTTCTTCCTGGGCCTGCGTTTCGCCGTGACCTATGCTTGGCTGTCCCTGGTGGTGGTCGAACAGGTCAATGCCACCAGCGGCATCGGCTATATGATCGATCTCGCACGCAACTACGGCCAGACTGACATCGTCATCGTGGGCCTCGTCCTCTACGCGCTGCTCGGTCTCGCCTCAGACGGCATCGTCAGCTTCTTCCAGGAAAGGTCGCTGTCATGGCGTCGCACCTTGGCGGATTGAGCGGCGCACCCGTCGTGCGGGTCGAGAGCCTTATCAGAAGCTTCGGGCCACGAACCATTCTCGACGGGCTCAGCCTCGACATCGACAAGGGGGAGTTCGTCGCCCTTCTCGGCCGTAGCGGATCGGGCAAGAGTACGTTGCTGCGCGCGCTCGCAGATCTCGATGACAAAGTATCCGGGTCCGGCCGGCTCGAAACGCCCGATAAGAAATCGGTGGTGTTCCAGGATGCCCGACTGTTGCCATGGAAACGAGTGCTGGAGAATGTGATTCTTGGTCTCAACCTACCGGACGCAGCCAAACGCGGACGGGCAGCTCTCGAAGAAGTTGGCCTGGGCGGCCGTGAGAACGCTTGGCCGGTCGAGCTCTCTGGTGGCGAGCAGCAGCGGGTGGCATTGGCGCGCTCGCTGGTCCGTGATCCCGAACTGCTGCTGGCGGATGAGCCGTTCGGCGCACTCGACGCGCTGACCCGCCTGCGCATGCACGATCTGCTGCGTCAGCTTTGTGCCCGTCACCAACCGGCGGTCCTATTGGTCACCCATGACGTTGACGAAGCCGTAACGCTGGCGGACCGGGTTTTGGTTCTCGACAAGGGCGGGATCGTCGCCGACATCGCAATCGATATCCCAACGCCACGCGATCATGGCGATCGCCGGTTCGGCGAGATTCGCTCCGAACTTCTGCGTCATCTCGGCGTCGAGACGAAGCCTGTGCTGCCGGTCTGACCGGTCGAAAACCTGTCGCTCAGAGTCACCACCCAAGAGGACCCCCATATGCCCGCCGAATCACGACAGTTGAAGCTCAATCTTTTCATCTATCCTGGCGGCCATCATGAAGCCGGCTGGCGCTACAAGGATTCCGCCCCTGAGAGAATGCTGGACATCGCTTATTATCAGGAACTGGCGAAAAAGGCCGAGGCGAGCAAGTTCGACGCGCTGTTCTTTGCCGATGGGCCGGCGCTCGCAGACAACATCCGTTACGCAAGCCGCTTCAGGCTGGAGCCGCTGACCTGGATTTCGGCGCTTGCCGCCGTGACGCAACGCATCGGCTTCATCGCGACCGCCTCGACCACCTACAACGAACCCTATAACCTCGCCCGGCTGTTCGCTTCGGTCGATCATCTGAGCGGCGGCCGCGCCGGTTGGAACATCGTCACGACGGGTGATGCGTCCGCGGCGCTGAATTTCGGCTTTGACCGACATCCAACCCATGCCGACCGTTACGAGCGCGCCGGCGAATTCGTTGATGTGGTGACCAAGCTCTGGGACAGTTGGGAGGACGACGCGCTCGTTTCGGACCGGGACTCTGGAATTTTTGCCGACACTGACAAGATCCACTCAATCAATCACATCGGCAAATATCATCGGGTGAAGGGCCCGCTCACGCTTCCGCGCTCACCACAGGGGCGTCCGGTCTACGTCCAGGCGGGTTCATCGGAAGACGGACGATCATTCGCAAGCCGCTATGCCGAGGCGATATTTACAGCCCATCAGACACTCGGCAACGCGCAGGAATTTTACGCTGATATCAAAGCGCGCGTGAAGTCGGTTGGCCGCAACCCTGACCACGTCAAGGTCTTGCCTGGGATCAGTCCCTTCATCGGTTCAACCGAGGCGGAAGCTCGGGCACTGCATGACGAGTTCAATGAGCTGACGCAGCCGGAATACTCTCTTCACCAGCTACGCCGCATCGTAGACGCCGACCTTTCCGGCTACGATCTGGACGGGCCATTTCCGCGCGAGCTCATCCGCGTTGAGGGCGAGCGCGGCGCGAGCAGCCGCTTCCACGTCGTACTCGACATCATTGAGCGCGAGAATCCAACCATCCGCCAGTTGCTGCACCGCCTCGCCGGGGCGCGCGGGCATTGGGTCCAGGCCGGGACACCCGAACAGATCGCCGACAAAATCCAGGAATGGTTCGACAATGGTGCCGCGGACGGCTTCAATATCATGCCGCCCTATCTACAGGGCGGGTTCGACATATTCGCCGAGGAGGTGGTGCCGATCTTGCGCAGGCGCGGACTTTTCCGGCACGACTATGACGGGGCAACGCTACGGGACCATTTCGGTCTGCCGCGCCCGCAAAACACATTCAGCGGACTGCAAAGGGCGACCGCTTGATGCATCATGAAGATCGAAGACCTGCTGTTTCCTTTTTCAGGATTCGCTGAGAAGTCTTCAGCTTAAACCCGATTATTGTGGTCCATCTGTCATATTTTCCAAGGCCACTGCACGGTAGAGTAACAGCAACGTAGGTAAGACGGCGCAGACCGTCATGTTCTTTACAAGAGGCAAATCTCCCGAGGGATCGTCAACATGATCCGGCGGTCGGAAGGATCCGCCGGCTGAAAGAGGTCGGTGCCAAATGAAGCGGTCAGGAGATGGATTGGATGATCAACGCCAGGCATCTGCACGGATTACCTCCCCAAAATGGCGAGCCGGTCACGGAATTGAGCCACCGTCGCGAGCTTTTCGAGGCAGTGGAGGCTTCGCTGTCTGCTGTCCGCAGGGCGAAGCGCGCAGCAGATGAGAACCTGCGGCGAGTGCACGGAGCGCCGGATAGCGTGCGAAGAGCACATCCGGCATCGCAACAACTGTGCGAGGCCTGCTTTCAGCCATCCGTTGGCGACGGCCTCCGCGTTACGTCAGCCGGTCTCCGGTCAAACATACCCTCATCGAGCCCTCAAAATGGAGCGCTGCTAACTGGGAAAAGGGACGGCAACGGCTGTTTCGATGCTTCGTCATTATCCGGAGAGGTTAGCGCCGCGGCCCGTGTTGAGCGCCGAGCGTCGGATCAACTTGATTTTGTCGGGCATCCAATACCTCGTCGTCCCAGGTGCACTCAGCAAAGCACGCGATATCGTTCCTTTGCGATTCGTCGACTAGGACGTAGTGACGATTTAAGGGTTTGGGATTCCCAAGGATTGGCAAATCAGATTCAACGCTGATTTTTGGAGATCGGCGATGGATTGCGATGCGCTTGGGGACGACCAGTGGGACCGGATCAAGGGTTTTGTGCCCGGCGGCACGAAAGGCAAGCGCGGCCCGCGTACAGATAATCGGAAGTTCCTCGACGCGCTGTTGTGGATGGCGCGTTCGGGTGGCCGTTGGCGCGACCTGCCGGAGCGGCTTGGCGATTACCGCTCGGTGAAGCGGCGCTATTATCGTTGGATCGGGATGGGTGTGCTGGACGATATGCTGGAAATGCTCGCCCGCGAAGCCGACCTCGAATGGCTGATGATCGACAGCACGATCGTGCGAGCGCACCAGCATGCCGCCGGGGCACGCAAGGTCAAAGGGGGGCGGATGCCCAGGGCCTGGGTCGGTCTCGCGGCGGCCTGAGTACCAAGATCCACGCCGCCACCGAGGCGCTCGGCCTTCCCATCCGCCTGATCGGCACCCCCGGCCAGCGCAACGACATCGCCTTGGCCCACGACCTGATCGACGGTATCGACGCCGATGCCGCCATCGCCGACAAGGGATACGACGCCGATCACCTCGTTGACAGGATCACTGAACAGGGCGCAGAGGTCGTCATCCCGCCCAAGCGCAACCGCAAGGCCCAGCGGCCATACGACCGCGATCTCTACAAGGAGCGCAACCGCATCGAGCGCTTCTTCAACAAGCTCAAGCAGTTCAGGCGCGTCGCAACCCGTTACGACAAGCTGCTCGCAAACTTCATGGGTTTCGTCAAACTCGCAGCGATCGCCATTTGGCTCAGATAGTTAAATCGTCACTACGTCCTAGAGGATCTATGCGTCAGCAGACAATTGAGAATTTGCATTTAATTTGAGATTCGCGCTTGGCTCGCTGCGAGACCGGTAATTTCTCTGGGGTCGAATACGGGTTGTTAGGCCCAAGCAGTCCATCACCGTCGCTTCTTCAAGGAGGCAGCGATGGGACGCGCAAAATCAGAACTGTTTTCGGCACCGTGAAGGTTCGCAATCCCCGTTGGATGCTCTGCCGGGATTGCCATCCTGGCATGGTCGCTGCCTTCGCACCACTCAACGAGATCTGCCCTGATCGAGCCACGCCTGAACTGATTGAACTGACGGCGCGATTGGGAAGCATGATGCCGTATCGGCAGGCAGCGAAGGTGCTTGGCGAATTTCTACCCATTGAACACCCCGAGACGTACGTGACCGTGCGCAAGCGGACCATCAGGATCGGTGAACGGCTCGATGAACAGATCGCGAAGGAAGAAAGGCGCGCGCGAGCTCAAAGGCACGATCGAAGCCAGCTTGAAATGCAGCTTCCCGGCGACCGACGCAAAGAGTTCGTCATCAGCATCGATACGGCACATGTTCGCAGCGCCGATCCCAATTCCGCGCGAAACTTCGAGCTCGTTGTAGCTCGATGCGGCCGCGGCGGTCGGGGTGATGTCGGTGGCCGCTACCTCGTGACCAGCAACACCGACCAGGCTGCAATCCGGGATCGAGCCCTCCACGCACTTCAGCAAGAAGGCTATTGCGGCTTTGGCAACGTCACCGTGATCTCGGACGGCGCCGAAATCCTGAAGCGGCTGCCCCGCGCCATGCCGAAGCCGACAGCCCACATCATCGACTGGTTCCACATTGCCATGAAGATCCAGCCCATGCAGCAGATCGCCGATCACATCGTTCCCAGTCCGACCCTTTTGAAGTGCTTCCAACCATCGACAGGGACATCAGAGCCGTGAAGTGGCGTCTCTGGCACGGGCGGGTCGATGGCGCGATCCGCGACCTGGAGCAACTCCTAGCGAGACTGAAAGACTCGCAAAGGGACGGCGAGTTCTCGATCGCACGGCTTTATAGCCTCGCCTCGCAGCTCATCCATTCAAATCGCGGCGCGATCGTCAACTATGGAAAGCGCTATCGGGCTGGGCTTCGCGTTGCCTCCGCTCTGGCCGAGTCGGCGGTGAATTCACTCGTCAGCAAGCGGATGGTCAAAAAGCAACAGATGCGCTGGTCCCCCCACGGTGCCCACATGCTCATGCAGGTCCGGACGGCGGAGATCAATGGCGAACTTCGCGATCGGTTGCGGGCACCCTTCCGACAGCCAGAGCCAAACGTGCCCCCATTATTCAAGCCCAAACCACCCCTTCTGCGCGCCGCGTAACCCCAGAGAAATTACCGGTCTCACACGCTCTCGGCTCTCTAGGCCCCTAGTCTATAGCAGGTCGGACGCGGTTTCATTTTTGACTGCGAGTACAAGTAGTCAGCGCTCGCCTCGGCCGCACGCGTAATCGCGGCGAGATCGACATCCAGTACGCCATGACGCTTCATGATCTTGCCGGCAATCACGACGGTGTCCACGTCCGCTGGAGTTGCATTCATGACCACGAGCGCAGTCGGGTTGTGAAGCGGGAAGAGACCTACACGCTTGTAGGACAGAAGGACGATATCAGCCTGCATCCCTGCGGCAAGCATCCCCGTCTTTCCTGACAGACCCGCCGCGGCTGCGCCTCGCAGGGTGGCAAACTCCAGGATATCACGGGTCGTTAGCCGTGATTCAGTCTTCTCGCCCGAATGGTCGAGCATCTGTTGCGATATTTGGCCGCGATGAGTGCCAAGGGTGATTCGCAACGCACCGAGGATGTCGCAGGAATTCACGCTCGGCACGTCAGTCGAGATGCTCGGTCGGATTCCATTGGCCAGCAGCCGCGACAGCGGGTTGGCGCCGCACCCGAGGTGCATTTCCGATTCAACGGAGATCGACACGGTCCCGCCGGTGTCCGCAATCATCTTGTATTCGTCGCTCTTCAACGAATTGCAGTGGACATGGGTAATGTCAGGACCCAAAAGCCCTGCCTCGTGAAGCTGGCCGACAGAATAGGAGTAGGACCCGTTCGAGCCAACATGCACCGTGATCGGCAGCCCCAGCTCCCTGGCCGCCTTGAAGTCGTCCATCCAAACTTCCCGGGATGAGTAGTCTGGGCCACGTGCGGCTATCGCCATGGTGACCAGCCCGCCGGTGCCTGAGAAGTACTGATCTCGCACCCGTCTCGCATCGATCGTATCGAGGCGATGCGTATTTGGAAATTCGTAGCCCGCGTTACTATTTCCATACCCAAAGACTGCACGAATGCCTGAATCTTTGAGCGCAAGCACCGAGGCGTCAGCGTGCGCCGGAGTGTTCATCAGATGCGCCCAGTCGACAAGCGTTGTTGTGCCGGAATCGATGCCCTCAAGCGCGCCGAGCAAGGTTGCGATGTAAAGGTCTTCCGGTCGGTATACGCGCCCGATCACGCCGCGCATGAAGCCAAAATAGTCGGACAGCAGCCAATCCGGTCCGAGCGTATGGACCGTGGACTGCCAGGTGTGGCGGTGCGTATCGACCATACCTGGAACGACGATCATACCCGTAGCGTCAATGACGAAAGCGTCGGTGGCGTCGATCTTATGATCGATGTCAACAATACGATCCCCATCGATCAGAATGTCGCCGGGGGCGAAGTCACGATGGTCATCAGCCATTGTGACGACGGTACCGCCGCGGATCAGAATCCGCTGGCCTTTCCCGGGCTTTGGTTCCGCCACGCCTGCCGGGTTTGTGGCACGCAACCTCGACAGGCCCGGCGCGCCGTTTGTCGCGGCGATAGGTGCCGCCGCAACAGTGTGTTGGTGCAACTGAAAATGGGGGTTCCAGTGGCTCATGCACGAACAAGCCCGGGGGTTGAACACAGGTGGAGCCGGTAGATTGCCCCGATGAGGTGCCGCGTGACTGTCAATGTGAAGGCTCATTGCCGATCCCCTGCCTCGAGATACCTATACTGTTCCTAGCAATCGCCGATGGCCACCTTGGAGCGGCGAGCGCGCAAACTGTTGCGCGCCGCCTGCTCGTGCTGCCTATCGACGCTTTGACCTCATTCAATGAGGACCTTCATGGACGGCCGCACTTGGTGGCCATGGCACTTGCCAGTGTCGTCTCATCAGGCGTCCAAGATGGAGATTCGGCAATATTGTCCTTGGTGACGGTGACGTATGGAACAAGACAGACCTTGTCGGAGTCCGCCAGTGGCTTTCCGTTGAGAGTGTCATCGAGAATCCGGGTCGCAATGATCCCCTCAACCACTGGCGACCAGGCAGATGTAGCGACAAGCGTGCCCTGCTTGATGAGTGTGATGCCCTCGGGCGAACCGTTCTGGCTTACAATTGTGATCTCCGACGCCTTATCGCCAATGGCCTGGATGGCACCTGCCGCCATAGGCTCGTTCATCACGAACAGTCCTTTCAGGTCGGGCGTTTTGGTGACGATGTCCTGTGCTGCCTTGAATGCCTTTTGGCGATCCCAGAGACCATCGACAACGCTGACAATCCTGCTGTCATCCCGGAGGCCGCGCTTGAAACCCTCCAGCATCTCTTCAGCGTCGCCACGGCCGAGCGCACCGGTTATCACGCCCACGCCCCCAGCAGGGAGAGCCTTGGCGAGGGCAGCACCTGCCGCTTCACCAGTCTTGGAATAGTTGACATGGACGAAGCCGGCCGCCTCCGCGCGCAAGTCCGGAGAGTATCCGTAGAGGACCACGACGGGGATTCCAGCTTCTTTCAACAAGGCCAAGTTGGACGCGGAGCTTTGAGCCGTCGAAGGTTCGAGCACCACGCCGGCAACCTTCTTTGTGATGGCATCCTGAACATTCGCGCGCTCGGTTGCTGGATCGAAGTTCGAGACAAGAACGAGCGTGCTTGCACCGAAGCTCTTGGCGGCAAGCTTCACACCATCGGCGGTCCCGTCATAGTAAGGGTTGCTGTAGGTCTGTATGTACGCGACGGTCTTTCCGGTCAAAGGTCCGTCTGCCGAGCTTGCAGGTTGCACGAACACAAATGCCGCAAGTGCTAGGCCAACACCGCTTCGCCCGACAAGATTCTTCCTGATCGCCCCGTACTTTGTCTCCACATTCATGATTTTCCTCCCTGTTTGATCTTACGGTTGGCTGAGATTGCTTATTTTGCGTCTCGCTGCGCCATGACTGCGGTGACAATGACGAGACCCTGGAGCACGTACTGCCAGTTGGGGCTGATCGACATTAGGTTGAGAGCATTGCTGATCAACCCGAGCAACAGGACGCCAAGCAGAGTTCCGATCATGTCGCCCTTGCCGCCCGCCAACGTGGTTCCGCCGACGGCGACGGCGGCAATGGCGCTGAGCTCTTGCCCTGCCCCCATGGTGGCTCCAGCCGAACCGATCTGGCTCACCAGCAAGATCGAACCAATGCCGACAAGCAGACCGTTGAGCGTGTAAATGCCGATCTTAACGGTTCTAATGCGGACACCGGCGAGGTGAGCGGCTGACTCGGAGCCGCCGATGGCATAGAGCCAACGGCCCAACTTTGTGGCGCGCAAAAGGATGTGGCAAAAAAGGGCAACAAGCGCGAAAACGACAACCGCGATCGGTAGTCCGAGAAATTTCAACCTGCCCCAGGTGATAAACTCGTTCGGCAACCCGTACAGGGGCGTCTGTGAAACGAGAAGCGCCAGTCCCTGCAGCAGTGTAAGAACGCCAAGTGTGATAACGAAGGGGTGGATGGGGGAGTAAGAGGCCAGCGTGCCATTGACCGCACCAACTGCCGCTGCAACCGCAAGACATGCCACGATTGCCAGCCAGATCGGGGCGCCTTGCAGCATCACGAAAGCCAGCACCATCCCCGACAGCGAAAGGCTGGAACCGATCGACAAATCCATGCCGCGCGAGACCATTAACAGCGTGGTACCGCTAGCCAAAACGCCGAGCACCGCGACCTGAGACGCGACATTGACAAAATTGTGAACGGTCAGGAATACCGATGACTGGGTGGCTGTGATTGCGATCAGCAGCAGGATGACCGAGGCGAGCGCGATCCGAGAACGATAGACGCGTACCGTTCGGCCAAGGGCAGGTAGCCGGGGCTTCACGTTGGTGCGGGCGCCGACCGCATTTTCAGGGTTACTTGTCATGCTACCGGCTCATCCATGCTGACCGGCAAAGTGGTTCCCATGGCCAGCTCTAGCACCCGCTGCTCCGTCACCTCTGCGCCGGTAAGTTCACCGGCAATGCGCCCCTGGCGCAGCACAAGCACACGATTGGCGACTTGGGTGAGTTCTTCCAGGTCACTTGAAATCACCAAGACCGCGCAGTCGTCACCCGCGAGCGCGCCGATTGTCTGCAAGATCTCCTCCTTAGCGCCGATGTCGACGCCCTGCCCTGGCTCATCGAAGATCATCAGGCGAGCCTTCGTGTGGAGCCAACGCGCAATTGCGACCTTCTGCTGATTCCCTCCCGACAGGGTGGAGACAGGGAACCCAGGCAGGGCCGACCTTATCTTGAGGCGTTTGACCCACGCCATGGCGGTCCTTTGTTCCTCGCCGAGCCGGATGAAACCGCAATATGGCGTCGCGGGCATCCGGGTGAGCGTCACGTTCTGAGCGACAGTCATTTGCTGTAGCAGGCTCTCCGTCTTGCGATCCTCGGGGACTAGCCCTACGCCTAGAGTGATTGCCTCGGCCGGGCTGGCGGGGTGGTAGGGCTTGCCAAAAAGGAACATCTCGCCACTGTCTGGCTGCTCCGCACCGAAGATGACCCGCGCGAGCCGGGACCTGCCGGAGCCGACCAGACCTGTCAGCCCCACGATCTCGCCGGCGCGAAGGTCTAGATTGATCCCGAAAAGTCGCCGACCTTGCCCGAGGGCCCGCGCAGAGAAGACGACATCGCCCAGTTTCAACTGGGTTGGCCTGGCCAAGGCGACATGCCGGCCGATCATCGCCTCGACGAGTGTCTGCGGCGTCATGCTGTTAGACGGGGCAGTTAGAACCGCCCGCCCTTCGCGCATGACGGTAACGCGATCCGACAGCGCGAGCGTTTCGTGCAAGTGATGCGAGATGTAGACGACAGCGACGCCTTTGCTGGAAAGATCCCGGACAAGCTCTAGAAGTCTGATGGTCTCCGCTGCTCCCAGCACGGCGGTCGGTTCATCCATGATGATGAGCCGCGCGCCGCGATAGAGTGCCTTTGCTATCTCGACCAGTTGCTGCGCAGCAGGCGAGAGTTGCGACAATGGCGTCATCGGCGAAACATTGAGGCCCACACGCCGAAGCACGTCCTCGACATCGTGCTGCTGATGATCCGGCGTCAAGAACAGGCCGGCGATGGTCCGCTCTCGACCTAGCACAATGTTTTCCACGACGGTGAGGTTAGGCGCCAGGCTGCGCTCCTGAAAAATCGTCGCAAGCCCGAGCTGCTGGACCCGACGTGGCGTCAAAGATTCGCCATGCCACCCGCCAACAGTGATGGTGCCGGAGTCGGGCTTCAGTGCTCCTGAGAGAATCTTGACGAGGGTGGATTTGCCGGCCCCGTTTGCCCCCACGAGTCCATGCACCTCCCCTGGAAGTACCTGCAACTCCATCTGATCGAGAGCTTGGGTTGCGCCGAAGTGCCGGCAAATGCCGGTGGCCGACAGAGCGATTCCGGCTGCTTGCGGAAGAAAGCCGTTGAACTGAGCAGCGTGCTGGTTGCTCGTCATTGCCGGCTTCACCCGATTTTTTGATGAGGGGAACAGGAGGCGGTGGAGACACTGCGAGACGGATGGATGACCATCATGGCGTGGCAATCGAGCGGGACGTGTTTGATTGCAGACGTTAGGATCGCGCGCGGCCGTATCGTGCTCATCGTCTCCTCCCACTGCAGGCCGGTCTGGTCGCCAGGCTCTGCAAACGTTTGCAACGTAGCCGAAAGAAAATGGGCAGTCAACCACAACTGTCGCAGGGATTTTCCGTGACCGGCTCGGCAGCAAGGTTCTCGTCCGGGCGTCAAAACGCCATGCTTCAGCTTGCCATCCCCCACGGGCAGGACATATGAGCGCAGTCATAGGCAAGCATTACCGTGGAAAACCGATAAGGCGCAGGAAGGCTTATCTTCCGTCCAAAACCCTCGCCGTCGAACTGCGGATCACCAATTCGACGGGCAAGACTACGACTTGAGCCGGCGATTCCCCATTCATAAGCTTCTGCAACATCGATCCAGCTTCAAATCCCATCCTGTATTGCTGAATCCTTATGGTCGTAAGAGGGGGATCAATTCGATCAACCATCGGCATGTCGTTGTATCCGGTCACAGATACATCTTTGGGGCAGATAAGATTTCGGCGGCTCAGGGCCGCCAAGGCGCCAACCGCAAGACGGTCGTTTGCACAAAGGATAGCAGTAAACGTGTGGCCTGCCGCGATGAGTTCCTCGACGCAATGTTCGCCCGCAGACTCGTTGTATGCCTGGGCGAACGCCACCAGGCTTTCGTCGCTATCCAGGTTCAACGATGACCTGGATTGCACGAATGCTGCGTAGCGCTCTGCGCCAGTCGACAGGGTCTGCGGGCCGGCGATCATCGCAATCCGCCGGTGGCCCAATGACACCAAGTGGGTGAGCGCGCGCCGAACACCTTCGGATTCGTCGTGTACGATCGAATGGACGGAATCACGGTCCGGTCTGCGATTTACAGTCACGATCGGGATGCTTTCCGAGGCAGCCAGATCAAACACATCGTCTTTGCGCTCGACGCTCGCCAGGATCAATCCATCAATACCTCGGCCAACGAGAGTATCAAGAAGAGTGCGCTCTCGCTCGTTATCGCCATCAGTGTTCCCTACGATCGCCAGATATCCTGCCGTGGAAAGCGAATCTTCTATGCCTCGGATCATCGGGGGAAAGATGGCGTTGGTGATGTCGGGAACAATGACGCCGACGGTCTTCGTACGATTCGTTTTCAGTGAGTAGGCGGCCGCATGCCGCCGGTAGTCCATTTGTCGACTTGCCCTGATGACCTGTTCGACGACGTCCGAATTAATCAGATGCCGGGTGTTGGGACCAAGGGCACGTGAAACGGTGGACACATGGACACCTACGGCCTCGGCCACTTCACGCAGCGTGATGCGCTTCTTCGTCGTCATGATGCAACCGCCATACAAAAATTGAAGGACTCAATGGACACCAAGGGTCTATCGCGATTTAGGCAAAAAAGTAGCTGCATGCGAATTCAAGCCTTCAGGGGCCTCGCTCCACACAGCCATAATGCGCGCCTCGTCCTCCTGTTGGTAGCGACCGCAGCTTTCTTTAGGAGGCATCGTCACTTTTTAGCACTTCCGATTTGACGCTGGGAAATTACGCGTGCTATATCATGCAAACGTTTGCAGACAAGAAGGCAAACTGACCATCGCCCGTGGCGCCCAATTGTCCGCTCGACGTTCTTTTACAAAGGCCACTCGATGAAACAACAGTTAGCGGAGCGCGCATCATGACAGAATTGAGGATCGGATGGATCGGCCTTGGCCGAATGGGCTATCCGATGGCGGAGCGGTTGTTGAAGGCAGGGCATTGCGTCCAGATTTGGAACCGCACGCGCTCCAAGGCAGAGCCTTTGGTCGATCTGGGGGCAACACTAAAAGACTCGCCCCGTGAACTCGCAGGCTGCGACGTTCTGTTTACGATGGTCTCAACCGGGGCGGATGTCGAGCAGGTCTACTTTGGCCAAGACGGGGTCCTTAGCGGTACCGCCATGCCAAAGATTTTCGTTGACTGCTCGTCAATCGGGGTCGAGGAATCGGCCGACCTCCGTCGACGCCTAGGGGCACGTGGCGCCCAACTCATCGCTTCGCCCGTGAGCGGCAATGCTAAATGCGTGCGGGCCGGCAAGCTGAGCGCCGTTGTGTCGGGCCCGAGGCCCGCCTTCGATCAGGTCGAGAACCTTATTGCAGCTTTTGCCGTGCGGGGCGTGTCCTATGTGGGGGACGGCGAACTCGCGCGCTTCTGCAAGATCGCACACAATGTCTTTCTTGGCGTCGTCATACAGAACCTCGCTGAAATCACCATTCTTTGTCAGAAGGCCGGCGTGCCTCGGAGTGCGTTTCTCAACTTCATGAACGACTCGGTGATGGGTTCGACCTTCACCCGGTACAAATCGGATGCTCTCGTCAATCTCGACTGGACGACCACCTTCAGTCCGGCGCTGTTGCGCAAGGATCTTGATCTGGGGCTCGCGGCCGGACGCGTGCTCGACGTACCCATGCCCGTCACTGCAATCACTCGCGAGGCGTTCCAGATGCATTTCGGCGCCGCGAACCTGCAGCTCGATCCTAAGGACTATCTTGGCAAAGACTTCGCGGCTGTACTGGAGACCGTTGCGCTTGCTTCTGGGGTCAAATTGAAGAGCGAGGGGGTGCCTATACCTACGGGACTGGAGGTTCCCGAGAGCGTCGGTCAATAGGAGCCTGCCGAGTTGTCCCGTTCCTGCCGAGAACGGCTAGGGGGCGGGACAAGGGTTTGTCTGGAAAGGCGCGGCTCGTGTAGCGACGCAATCAAGCATAGTGCGCAATACCACGCGCGCCGAGGCTTCAATGGAGAGAGAAAATGTCCAGCGCCCTCAACCCTCGCATCCTGCAACCCGGCGATATCGATCCGAACTGGCGTTGGGACCGGCACCTGCCGGCCTTAGGCCATACCGCCGTGGACTTCGAACGTCGGGTCGACCACGATCGGCTGCGGCGCTATCGGCTAAGCCGCGCCAAGACGGCCCTCAACAAGTCCGGCTGCGGTGCGCTGCTGCTCTTTGACGTCAACAACATCCGATACGTCAGCGGCACCAAGATCGGCGAGTGGGAGCGCGACAAGATGTGCCGCTTCGCGCTTCTTGCCGGCGACGAGGAGCCCTATGTCTGGGACTTCGGCTCGGCTGCCGTTCATCATAGAGAGTACTGTGACTGGCTCGACCCTGAGCGCTGCCGGGCTGGCGTCGTTGGCATGCGGGGTACGATCCCGCCGTCCTTCGGCCTGATGAAGCACTACGCCGAAGAGATCTTCAACTTGCTGAAGATGGCCGGTGTCGCCGACATGCCGGTCGGTGTCGACTACGCGGAGACCGCGATGTTCTTCGCGCTTCAGGAAGCCGGCCTCAAGGTCGTCGACGGCCAGCAGGTCATGCTGTCCGCACGCGAGATCAAGAACGTTGACGAGATCCATCTCCTCAACCAGGCGGCAAGCATGGTCGACGGCGTCTACCACATGATCTGGGAGGAACTGAAGCCTGGTATCCGCGAGAACGACATCGTCGCGATGGCCAACAAGATGCTCTACGAAATGGGCTCGGACGACGTCGAGGCCATCAACGCCATCGCCGGTGAGCGCTGCAATCCGCACCCGCACAATTTCACCGACCGTTACTTCCGCCCCGGCGACCAAGCCTTCTTCGACATCTTGCAGAGCTATCAGGGATACCGCACCTGCTATTATCGCACGTTCAACATCGGCCGGGCTACGCCGGCGCAGAACGATGCCTATATCAAGGCCCGCGAGTGGCTGGACGCGGCCATCGCGCTGATCAAGCCGGGCGTCACCACCGACGTAGTCGCCAAGGTCTGGCCGACCGCCGAGAGCCTTGGCTTCCCCAACGAGCTGGCCGCCTTTGGGCTCCAGTTCGGACACGGCTTAGGTCTGGCGCTGCACGAGCGGCCGATCATCAGCCGTGCCGTCAGCCTCGATCACCCAATGGAAATCGAGACCGGGATGGTCTTTGCGCTCGAAACCTACTGCCCCGCGGCGGACGGCTATTCAGCGGCCCGCATCGAGGAAGAGGTGGTCGTTACCGACAAGGGCTGCGAGGTTATCAGCCTGTTCCCCGCCGAAACCCTGCCGATCGCCAATCGGTACTGAGACGGCAAGAGACGGGAGGACCCGAACCGATGAACGCCAGGAAAACCAACGCGGAAGCCTACCTTCGCATGTACCGGCAGATGGTGCGCATCCGCGTCTTCGAAGACAATGCCAACCAGCTTTATCTGTCGGCCAAGATGCCCGGCCTCACCCACATGTATTCCGGGCAGGAGGCCGTCGCGGTCGGCATCTGCGAGGTGCTGACGCGCGACGACAAGATCACTTCGACACATCGCGGCCACGGCCATTGTGTGGCCAAGGGCGCCGAATTCAAGGAAATGTTCTGCGAGCTTCTGGGCCGTGCCGAAGGCTATTGCGGCGGCAAGGGCGGCTCGATGCACATCGCCGATCAGTCCAACGGCAATCTCGGTGCCAACGCCATCGTCGGCGGTTCGATGGGGATAGCCACCGGTGCGGCGCTCTCGGCAAAGCGGCTCGGCCGCAAGGACGTGACCGTATGCTTCTTCGGTGACGGCGCAACGGCGCAGGGGCTTCTCTATGAGGTCATGAACATGGCCGCGCTCTGGAAGCTGCCAGTCATCTACGCATGCGAAAACAACGGCTACAGCGAGTACACCAAGACAGCGGAGATCGCGGCGGGGTCGCTTCCCGCCCGCGCCGAGGCCTTCGGCATCGAAGCCTTCAAGGTGGATGGTCAGGATGTGCTGGCGGTGAACAAGCTCGCGGAGCGGCTGGTGGCGCGCTGTCGCAAGGGCGAAGGCCCGTTCTTCATCCAGCTCGATACCTACCGCTACCACGGCCACCACGTCGGCGACATCAACCGCGAGTACTATCGCTCGAAGGATGAGGAAGCGCTGTGGAAGACAGAGCGCGATCCTATCGTCAATTTCGGTCGATGGCTGGCCGCTGAGGGGCTTGCAACGCCAGAGGAGCTGGCGTCGATCGATGCCGAGGTGGGTGCCGAGGCTGGTGCCGCGGTCGCTTATGCGTTGGCGGCGCCCTTCCCCGATGCGTCTCAGGTGGGACGCCATGTCTTCACCGACATGATCGTCGCCTGAGGAAACCGATATGCGCGAGATCACACTTTCCAAGGCCGTCAACGAGGCCATCGCGGAGGAAATGCGCCGCGACCCATCGGTCTTTCTCATCGGCGAGGATGTCGCGGAGGCAGGCACCCCGTTCAAGGTCCTGTCGGGCCTTGTCGAGGAGTTCGGCACCGACCGGATCATCGATACGCCGATTTCGGAGCCCGGTTTCATGGGCCTGGCGGTTGGCGCGGCGATGACAGGATCGCGTCCGATTGTCGACCTGATGTTCGGCGATTTCCTTTTCCTGGTCATGGACCAGCTCTGCAACCAGGCTGCAAAGGCCCACTACATGTCCGGTGGCAAGCTCAAGGTGCCGCTCGTGCTGCGCACCAATCTGGGCGCGACGCGGCGCTCCGCCGCGCAGCACAGCCAGTCGCTGCATGCCCTCGTCGCGCACATACCGGGCCTGAAGGTCGCGCTGCCGTCCTCCGCCTACGAGGCCAAGGGCCTGCTGAAGACGGCAATCCGCGACGACAATCCAGTGGTCATCTTCGAAGACAAGCTGATGTATCAGGAGAAGGCGCCGGTGCCCGAAGAGGAATACCTCATTCCGTTCGGCAAGGCCGAGGTGCTGCGCCCGGGGCGCGACATCACCATCGTTGCCACGTCCTCGATGGTGCAGGTCGCGCAAAAGGCGGCCGTCCTGCTGGAGCGCGATGGCATCGCCGCCGAGATCATCGACCCGCGCACCATCGTGCCACTCGACATGGAGACGATCCTTGCCTCCGTCCGCCGTACGGGGCGGGCCATGGTCGTCGATGAAGGCCACCAGAGTTTTGGCGTCACGGCCGAGATCGCCAGCCGCATCGCGGAAAGGGCGTTCTATCATCTCGATGCGCCGGTCCAGCGGATCGGAGCGATGGACGTCCCGGTGCCGTTCTCCCCGGTGCTGGAGGACATGACCGTCCCGACGCCGGAATCGGTTGCCGAGCGAGGCCGTCTGACGGTGCGTGGAGAGTTGTTCCATGCGGCGTGAGATCATCATGCCGGCGCTGGGCATGGCGCAGAAGACCGGCCTGATCGTCGCCTGGCACAAGGCACCAGGTGACGCGGTGAAGGCTTCCGACATCCTGCTCGACGTCGAGACGGACAAATCGACGATGGAGGTCGAGGCCGGGCATGACGGTTATGTGGCCGCGCTGATGGCTGGCGCCGGCGATGATGTCCCGGTCGGTTCCGCCATCGCGATCATATCCAGCGAAAAGCCGGACCTTGGCTCCACGCCGGCCAAGGCCGCGCCGTCGCCACCCGCTACGGAGAAACTTGCGATACCCGCGGCGGTGCCCGCCGTGCCGGCGGCCAAGCCGCCTCTCGAAAAGCGGATGCTCTTGGCAGCAGCCGATGATGGCAGGATCCTTGCCTCGCCGAAGATCAGGCGCCTTGCGGCCGAGCGCGGCATTGACCTCGGCCGGCTGGTCGCGCACGGCATGAGGCAACCTTTCCACGCCGCCGATCTCGACGCGCTGCCGCCGGCCCCGGCGATCACCGCTCCGGCGATGCTCTCGGAGATCGAAGCCATGATCAAACCGGCGGGCCTTGCCGGGATGATTCGGCTGCTCGGGGAGGAAGGTGGCACGGCGGGACGAGCCGCCTTATGGGCCGCCTTCGCCGCATCGAGCTTAAGGGCCACGGCCGATGATCACGGCCAGATATCCATACGGGTCGAACAGGGCTCCACCAGCCTGCATTTCCACGACCCGGACCAGAGTCCATTGTCGCGCCTCGAAGCCACGCCGGAGGATGGCGAGATCAGCCTGGCCCTGCGCGACCTCACCGGCACATGCGTTGTTTCGACGCGATTTGCCGTCGAGCCGGCGCCCGTTCTGACGCTCACCGGCGACGCCGGCCACATGAACCTGCGTCTGATCTTCGACGCGTCGCGGCTGACCCCCGCCGCTGGGACGGCGCTGGTCACCGGCTTTGCCGCGCGGCTCCTCGATCCGCTTCGACAGCTACTTTGAGGAGGACTCTCATGTCGCCGTACGACGGACCCGTCGATCTCTACATTGGCGGCCAATGGCTTCCCGCCTCGGCCGGCGGCCGCTTTGACGTCGTCAATCCCGCCAACGAGACGGCTCTAGCCTCTGTCGCTTCCGGTACGGAAGCGGATGCCAGGGCGGCGGTCGATGCCGCCGCTGCGGCCTTCCCCGCCTGGGCCGCGCGGCGTCCGCGCGAACGCGCCGACATCCTGCGCCGCTGCTTCGAGCTGATGAGCGCACGTCTCGGCGATTTTGCCAGGCTGATCACCCTGGAAAACGGCAAGGCTCAAGCCGACGCAATGGGCGAGGCGGCCTATGCGGCCGAATTCTTCCGCTGGTTCTCGGAAGAAGCGGTGCGCGCCGAGGGCCATCTCGGGCATGCTCCCGCATCGGGTGCGCGCATTCTCGTGCACCAGAAGCCCGCGGGGGTAGCGGTCCTGGTGACGCCGTGGAACTATCCGGCGGCAATGGGGACGCGCAAGATCGCGCCGGCACTGGCCGCAGGCTGCACCGTCGTTATCAAGCCGGCATCGGAGACGCCGCTCACCATGCTGGCGCTGATGCCGCTGCTCGAGGAGGCAGGGGTGCCGCCGGGCGTCGTCAATGTGCTGCCGAGCCGCCGATCGGGGGCGGTGGTCGACGTTATGCTGCACGATCCCCGCGTCCGCGTGGTTTCTTTCACCGGCTCGACGGGCGTCGGCCGCAAGCTGCTGCATGCGGCGGCCGACCAGGTCATCAAGCCGGCGATGGAACTGGGCGGCAACGCGCCCCTCATCGTCTTCGAAGACGCCGACATCGATGTCGCGGTCGAGGGGGCGATGGTCGCCAAGATGCGCAATCTGGGCGAAGCCTGCACGGCGGCCAACCGCTTCTATGTGCACGAGCGGATCGCCGGGGAGTTCACCCGGCGTTTCACCGCTCGCATGGCCGCGCTCAAGATGGGCAATGGACTGGCGCCGGGTATTGACGTTGGCGCGCTGGTCAACGCCGACGCCCGCGACAAGGTCGCGGCCTTTGTCAAGGATGCGCTGGCGCGCGGCGCGGAACTGTTGCTGGGCGGAACGGTGCCCGACGGGCCTGGATTCTTCTATCCGCCGACCGTGTTGTCCAACGTGCCGGGCGACGCTGACTGCATGCGCGACGAGATTTTCGGCCCGGTGGCGGCGATCCAGACCTTCGGCGACGGTGACGACGTGGTCGCTCGCGCCAACGACACCGAATATGGCCTTGTCGCCTATGTCTTCACCCAGGATATGCGCCGTGGGCTGAGCGTGTCGGAGCGTCTGGAGTTCGGCATGGTGGGCCTCAATCGCGGCCTCGTTTCCGATCCGGCCGCACCCTTCGGCGGCGTCAAGCAATCCGGCCTCGGTCGCGAGGGGGGCAAGGACGGCATGCTGGAATTCATGGAAACCCAGTACATAGCGACCAATTGGTGAACAGGATGACAGCGACCGTCGCCAGCCCTTCCACCCGGCAACGCGCCCGCGAGGCGGGCGTGGATATCGATGCTCTTGCGACCGAGCTGGGCCGGGACATGATCTCCCCGGGCGATATCGATGACAGGCTGGAAGGCAGGCGCGTCGGCCCCGGCGGGGACTATCGCCGCTACTGGGACGTCGACCACGCGCGATATGGCCCGGTCCGCGAGGAGGCGACCAGCCGCTTCGGCCAGATCGCCGCACTCAACCTGGCCGCCGCGCAGCAGGTCATCCCGGCCGTAACGCATCACGACCGCGCCGACATGACGGCGATCGACGCGGCGCGCGCGGCATTCCAGGACGAGGCGCGGACGCGCGGGGCGAAGCTCACCGCACTGGCCTTCCACGTAAAGGCACTCGCCCGGACGCTGCGGGATTTTCCGCGCTTCAACGCCTCGCTTTCAGCGGACGGCCGCACCCTTTTTCTGAAGGACTATGTCCATATCGGCATCGCCGTCGATACGCCGCACGGCCTGATGGTGCCCGTCATCCGCGACGCCGACCGTAAGGGCCTCTGGCGTATCGCCGGCGAAGTTGCCGATCTCGCGACCCGCGCGCAGCAGCGCAAGGTCCGCGCCGACGAGATGGACGGTGCGTCCATGTCGATCAGCAATCTGGGCGGCATCGGTGGCATCGGCTTCACGCCGATCGTCAATCCGCCGGAAGTGGCCATCCTCGGCATTTCCCGGACCGAGGTCGCGTCGGTGTGGAATGGCGGGGCCTTCGTACCGACCCCGATGACGCCGCTCGACCTGAGCTACGATCACAGGGTGGTCAACGGAGCCTACGCCGCGCGCTTCCTGGTGCGTTACATCAACCTGTTGGCCGACCCGCGCCGGTTGATGATCTGAGATGCCGATGATCGAGACACAGCATGCCGACCTCATCGTCATCGGCGCAGGACCCGGAGGGTATGCGGCAGCGTTCCGTGCCGCCGACCTCGGCCGATCGGTCGTTCTGGTCGACGGCAGGAGCACGCTCGGCGGCGTATGCCTCAACGAAGGCTGCATTCCCTCGAAAGCCCTGCTGCACGCCGCGCGCGTCATTCACGAAGCGAGCCATATCGGCGCTTGGGGCATCTCGTTCGGCCATCCGAAGACGGACATAGACGCGCTGCGAGCGCGAAAGGACGCGATCGTTTCGCAACTCACCGACGGACTGGGCCAACTCGCCAGGCGCCGCAAGGTCCGGGTCGTCACCGGGCGCGCGGCGTTCGTCCGCGATGACGAGCTGGCCGTAACGACCGCGGACGGCGGGATCGAGCGCTGGACATTCGGCCAGGCGATCATCGCCGCGGGATCCTCGTCCATGCAACTGCCGGGCTGGCCGCAAGACAGCCGCATATGGGATTCGACTGCGGCGCTCGAACTCCGCTTCGTGCCACGCCGCCTGGCAATCGTCGGCGGCGGCATCATCGGGCTCGAGATGGCGACGATCTATTCGGCTCTCGGATCCTCCGTCACCGTGATCGAGTTGGCCGGCCAGGTCGCGCCGGGCGCGGAAGCCGACGCGGCCGACCTGATCAACGCGTCGCTCGAAGCCAGGAGCTGCATCGTCCACACCGGCACGCGGGTCATCAGTATCAAGGCCAGCGCGAAGAGCGTCAGGCTCTCTTGCGAAGGCGGTTACGCAGGCACTGTCGAAGCGGACGCCGTGATTCAGGCCGTCGGCCGGCGAGCGAGCACCGCGGCGATCGCCGCCGTAAAGGCCGGTATTGAGGTAAGGCCTGATGGAGCGGTTATTGTCGATGCGCTGTGCCGCACGAACCGCTACAACATCTTTGCCGTAGGCGACATAACCGGCGGGCCTATGCTGGCGCATCGCGCGACGCATCAGGGCAAGGTCGCCGCCGAGGTGGCCTGCGGCCACGCCAGCGCCTTCGACACGGCCTTCGTTCCCTTTGTCGCTTACACCAATCCCGAACTGGCCTGGGTCGGCCCGACCACGGCACAGCTGAAGGCAGCCGGCGTCGCCCACAAGGTCGCCAGGTTCCCATGGGCGGCCAGCGGCAGGAACCTCGCGTCCGGTGGCGGTGACGGCCTGACCATGATCGCCTACGCACCGGAAAGCGGCCGCGTCCTCGGCGCCACAATCGTCGGCCCGGGCGCCGGCGAACTGCTGGCGGAGGTCGGGCTCGCCCTGGAAATGGGCGCAACGCTTACCGACCTCGCGCTGACGGTGCACGCCCACCCCACCCTGTCCGAAACGGTGGCGTTCGCGACCGAAAGAGCCCTGGGAAGGTTGGCTGAACTATGATGCCGAGGGTCCGATCAAGCAGGCTATGCGTTTACAGAAAATCCTCAATGACCTAAGTCTCATGAGTGACTGAACTTACACACATCGACTGCATCAGGGTTTTTGGCACAGGTCTCAGAAATTTAAAAAGCTACTGAAATCGAAACTTGAAACAATGGCGCAACTTATATCAACTATTAGAAATTTTACGACGCGTATTAGTTTGCTACTTTTACGAAGGGCTCCACGATGGCTCCAGGTTTCATTTCTCATTTTAGTTTTTGTCTATCTCCTTGTTAATGTCTACCTGCTCCATTGAGCAGGACGGAGGATGGGTATCGATGCTTCTTGATCGACTTGAAGGCCATTTGCTCAGTCCTCGGGCATGCGCTTCAGATTGCGCAGTTTCCAGCTTGCGGCAGGCAGTTTTTCCGCACCGTCGATGTCGAGCATTGCGTCGTCATCGACGGCAGCCAGACCACGAGGCGATCGTTTCCTGCGATGCGACAAGCCGATTGCAGGACCGCTCGCGGCGCTGGTTGAAGCCGATCGCAATGCGGAAAAGTCGATATTTGAACAATCACATCGAGCAGGACCATCGGCGCATCAAGCGCCGCGTGCGACCGATGCTCGGCTTCAAATCTCCAGCGACCGCCAACATCATCCTGTCCGGCATCGAAATGGTCCACATGATGCGCAAACGACAGGCAAGGTACGCCTTCACTCCAGATCCGTCGCTGGCCGAGCAGTTCGACATCCTCGCCGCATAATCAAGGCTATTTTCCCATGATTCGGCCCTTAAGCCATGCCCGCGAAAGTTTGCAACACAACCAGAAACAGCAGATGCAGTGGAGCAGGATTGGCGCGCATCTTCTGCTGCAAACCCGCACGCAGACCCTAGACGGTTCCCTCCGCTCGACCTTCCGCCAATGGTATCCCGGCATGGCCAACGACAATCACGAGCACAGAGAAACCGGCACCGCATGACCGCCCCACAAATCCTCATGCTCACCAATTTCGGAGCGATAATTCCTTCTTCAACAGCGGCGTGAACCTCCAGTTCCCTGATGAAGGTCATCAAGGAGCGGGAAGCCCATCTGTCGAAGGCCACGAATTTTCGCGCTCCGGAGCTGGCACTTGAACTGAAGCCCGGCACCGGCAAGACTGAGACCAGGCTCGCACTCAATACCCATCAGCGCTTCGAGCGACTGCTGGTGGTGGTGCCGACGGACGCCATACGCGAGCAGATCGCCAGAACAAGAGGAACACCACCACCGTTACATCGCATTGGTCACTTGTCCGAGCAGCCATGCGGTAAGATCCTGCACCAGCGGATTCGTCTTTTTTGATTCCGGCACGACGACGTAGTAGCTGTTCTCGGTCATCATTGGCAGGTCGAGGATCACGGCGAGTTCACCGGACATCAGCTCGCGCTCGATCAGATAACGCGGCAGAAGCGCGTAGCCCATCCCGCCTATCACGGCTTCTATGATCATCGAAAACTGATCGAAACGGTGTCCCCGGCAAGCCAATTCCGCCGGCAGGCCGGCCCGTTCGAACCACTGCGACCATAGCTTGGGGCGCGTGGCCAGATGGAGCAAGGATTCACCAAGAAGGTCAGCCGGGACCTTCTTCGCCGCAGAAGGCGACAGCGCCGCGCTTGCTACCGGTACGATAGATTCGCTGCACAGATAAGTGCAGGTGCCGCGCGCCCAGACCGGCTGCCCATAGTGGATTGCGAGGTCGAAATTCTCCTCCTCGAAATCGAACGGCGCCGATCTGGAACCGACATTCAGGATCGTCCCCGGGTGTTGGCTGAGGAAATCAGGCAGGCGCGGGCTGAGCCAGCGGCTGCCGAATGTCGGCAAGGTTGCGATGCTGAGACCTACTCTGGCCTCCGCCGAGGACATTGCCCGCAGCATCGTCTCTTCGGTCTGCTGCAAAAGTTTTCGCGCCTCCGGCAAAAAGCGCTGCCCATCCTCGGAAAGCACCACCCGTTGGCGGATCCGCTCAAACAGCAGCGCGCCGAGATGGTTCTCGAGATCCTTGACTTGCCGGCTGACCGCGCTCTGCGTCAGGTTCAATTCACCCGCTGCACGCGTGAAGCTGGCGTGCCGCGCGGCACACTCAAATGCCTGGATCGCCACCAGATCCGGTATCAGTCGTCTGTTGAGTGTCATGCGTAACTCGCATCAACCTAGTCGAAACTGTCGCAATCTTTGCAGCATGAAATCCAGTATCAGCTTTTTCAGGAATGATCTGCCCTTTTTTGAGCGAGGTCGCGCGTCATGGACAGCCGTGGGTTTGTTACACCCGATCACATCCGTTCAGCCTTTTCGGCGGCGATGTCGGCCATGTACAGGACCGAGGTCCCCGCCTACGGCACGCTGATGGACCTGGTCGCCTCGGTCAATGACGAGACCCTGAGGTCTGATCCCGAGCTTCGGCAGCGCCTGGAAGCGATGGACTCACTCGACCGAATTTCGGAGGAACGGCATGGCGCGATCCGGCTCGGAACGCCGGCCGAACTCTCGATGATGCGGCGCGTGTTCGCCGTGATGGGCATGGTCCCGGTAGGGTACTATGACCTGAGCCCGGCTGGTGTGCCGGTTCACTCCACCGCCTTCCGCCCCGTCGGAGCCGAGGCGCTGAGCCGCAATCCGTTCCGCGTCTTCACTTCGCTGCTCAGGATCGACCTCATCGACGACGAGACCTTGCGTGCCGAGGCCGAGCGCATCCTGTCCGAGCGCAGGATTTTCACGGGTGGAGCGTTGGCGCTCACCGAGAAGGCCGAACGGCAAGCTGGCCTGCACGAAGACGATGCGGATCGTTTTGTCGCCGAAATACTCGAAACTTTCCGGTGGCACGATCAGGCCTGCGTCAGTCTTGACATGTACAACAGCCTGCATCAGGCGCATCGCTTGATCGCGGATGTGGTCTCGTTCAGAGGTCCGCACATCAATCATCTCACGCCGCGCACGCTCGATATCGATGCCGTTCAGGTTGGCATGCCGGCGCATGGCATAGCGCCGAAGGCAATCGTGGAGGGCCCTCCACCTCGGCTTTGCCCGATCCTGCTCAGGCAGACTTCGTTCAAGGCACTGGATGAGGTGGTGTCGTTCAACGCAGGGGACGGCGCCTGGGTGGCAGGCTCGCATACCGCGCGCTTCGGCGAGATCGAGCAGCGCGGCATAGCGCTGACACCCAAGGGGCGCGCCCTTTACGACAGTCTGCTGGAGGCCACGCGCGCAATCATCCGACCGGCTGCCGACGGGTCGAACGCGGCCGACTACGCACAAACACTTTCACGGACATTCGAGGCGTTCCCCGATACATGGGAAGGCATCCGGGCCGCGAATCTGGGATACTTCAGATACTCCCTGACGGAGCGCGGGCGGCATACCGGCAGTGTCATGACTGACGACTTCGAGCACCTTGTCGCAGAAGGTTTCTTCCGTTTCGACCCAATCGTCTACGAGGATTTCCTGCCTGTCAGCGCCGCCGGCATCTTCCAGTCGAATCTTGGCGACGGGGCAACCCAGGAATTTGTCGCCAGTCCCAACCAGAAGCGCTTTGAAAGCGATCTCGGTGTTGGCGTGCTGAACGAGTTCGAGCACTACGCCGCCATCGAACAGGCGTCGATCGAGACCTGTCGCCAAGCGCTCGGCGGCCTCCGGGCTGCGGAATAGGCGCCCTGGATGATCGACGAAAGACACAAATCCGCATTGGTGGAGATCCTTGGCGAAAATGGCGTCATCATGGATCGGGCCGCCATGGCAGCCTACGAGATCGGTGCGCGCCACGATCACGGTCATGCGGCGCTGGTGCTGCGCCCTGGCACTACGGCGGAAATGTCCGCCTGCGTTGCCTATTGCGTCCGGCAGCGTATCGCGCTCGTGCCGCAATCGGGCAACACAGGGCTGGTCTCGGGCTCGACACCGGATGCCAGCGGATCGCAGATCGTGCTCAGCTTGGATCGAATGACGCGCCGTTTCGATCTCGACATCGACAATCGATCGTTGCGCGTCGATACCGGAATTTTGCTGTCCGAGGTCAATGCCCGGCTTGAGCCGAGTGGGCTTTTCTTTCCGGTCGACCTTGGCGCTGATCCGCGCCTCGGGGGCATGCTGGCGACCAATACCGGCGGCACGCGCTTTCTCCGGTATGGCGATGTGCGTAAGAACACGCTTGGCGTGAAGGTCGTTCTGGCCGACGAGACCGGTACGGTTGTCGATCTAATGTCTGGATTACGCAAAAACAACACCGGTGTCGACTGGAAGCAGCTTTTCGTCGGCACGGCTGGCGCCTTCGGCATCGTCACAGAATGCGAACTTAATCTCGAGCGACTGCCAAAACAGGTCGCGACAACCTATCTGGTGCCGAGCGGCAGTGTCGCTGTCATGCCCCTGCTGCGGACGATCGAGGAGCGCCTCGGATCGTATCTTTCCGCCTTCGAAGGCATGTCGAAAAACGCGATTGGCGCTGCTCTCGCCCATGTTGCGTCGCTGCGAAATCCGTTCCAGAACGGTCAAATTCCCGACTATGTGATCCTGGCCGAGATTTCCCGAAGCTGGGCGCCGCGCGACGGCGAGCAGCCGATCGACGCGGTCCTGGAAAGCGTGCTTGCCGATATTCTGCAAGGCGACGATGCGCTGTTGGCCGACGCCTTCGTTGGTCCCGCGCATGAGATGTGGGCGCTACGGCACGCGCTGTCGGAAGGCGTGAAGCATGCCGGTCGGCTGGTGGCTTTCGATCTGTCGTTCCGCAGAGCCGACGTTCTGGCCTTCTGTGAGTGGATGAAGGCCGAGCTGCCTCGGCAATTTGCCGGTGTCGACATCTTCGACTTTGGCCATATCGGCGATGGCGGCGTGCATTTCAATCTGGTGGCTAGCGATGCAAGTCAGGTCGATGCCGCCTTCGAACAGCGGCTGCGTGACTGGGTCTATTCGGTCGCTGTCGACCGGTTCGGCGGCAGTTTCAGTGCCGAGCACGGCGTCGGCCGCAAGAACCAGGCCTATTACGATCGCTATACCCCACAAAAGAGCAGGGACCTTGCCGCGGGCCTGAAGCGACTGACGTCGCCAGGCAGCCTCGGCTCGGTCTGTTTTGGATAATCAGGAACAGGAGTTCGTCGGATGAACATTACAGTTAAGTCGGTGGATGTAGCCAAGGAAACGGCCGAGCTTCTGGCGAAACTGGGTGTGGCCAAGGACGCACTTGTTGGCGGCGACCTGATCGTGCGCAGTCCGGTGACGGGTGAGCAGATCGCGGCGCTGAAGACGATCTCGCCGGCCGACGCGGCCAAGACCATCGATGCCGCGCACAAAGCGTTCCACGCGTGGCGGATGGTGCCGGGCCCGCGGCGCGGCGAGCTGGTGCGGCTGCTCGGTGAGGAGCTGCGCATGCACAAGGCCGAGCTTGGCCGGCTGGTCTCGATCGAGGTCGGCAAGATCCCGTCCGAGGGGCTTGGCGAAGTGCAGGAGATGATCGACATCTGCGATTTCGCCGTCGGTCTGTCCCGGCAATTGTACGGCCTGACCATCGCCACCGAGCGCCCGGGCCATCGCATGATGGAAACCTGGCATCCGCTCGGCGTCGTCGGCGTCATTTCCGCCTTCAACTTCCCGGTCGCGGTGTGGTCGTGGAACGCAGCCTTGGCACTGGTTTGCGGCGACGCGGTGGTGTGGAAGCCGTCGGAGAAGACGCCGCTGACGGCGCTCGCCTGCGAAGCGATTTTTGCACGCGCGGTAAAGCGTTTTGGCACCGACGCGCCGCAGGGCTTGGCACCGGTGCTGATTGGTGACCGCGCCGTCGGCGAGATACTGGTCGATCATCCCAAGGTGCCGCTGGTATCGGCCACCGGCTCGACGCGCATGGGCCGCGACGTTGGCCCGCGGCTGGCCAAGCGCTTTGCCCGCGCGGTGCTCGAACTCGGCGGCAACAATGCCGGCATCGTCTGCCCGACCGCCGATCTCGACATGGCGCTGCGCGCGATTGCCTTCGGCGCGATGGGCACGGCGGGACAGCGCTGCACGACGCTGCGGCGCCTGTTCGTGCATGACAGCGTCTATGACGCCCTGGTTCCACGTCTAAAGAAGGCTTACGAAAGTGTGACGGTCGGCAATCCCCTGGAGACCTCTTCACTGGTCGGGCCGCTGATCGACAAGGCTGCCTTCGACGCCATGCAGAAGGCGCTGAAGGAGGCAGGTTCACATGGCGGCAAGGTGACCGGCGGCGCCCGGGTCGAGAACGGCCATCCGGATGCCTATTACGTGCATCCGGCGCTGGTCGAAATGCCGAAACAGGTTTCGCCGGTGACGGAAGAGACCTTCGCGCCGATCCTCTATGTGATGAAATATTCCGATTTCGACACCGTGCTCGACGAGCACAATGCAGTCGGCGCCGGCCTGTCGTCGTCGATCTTCACCCGCGACCTGCAGGAATCCGAGCGCTTCCTCGGCGTCGACGGCTCGGACTGCGGCATCGCCAACGTCAACATCGGCACGTCGGGTGCAGAGATCGGCGGGGCCTTCGGTGGCGAGAAGGAAACCGGCGGCGGCCGTGAGAGCGGCTCCGATGCCTGGAAGGCCTATATGCGCCGCGCCACCAACACGGTGAATTATTCCAAGGCGCTGCCGCTGGCCCAAGGCGTCTCGTTCGACATCGACTGAGGATCAACCAATGACCGTCAGCACAAGGATCGATCAGGCCGGCTTCGTGCCTGCCTCGCGTCTATCGACGATCGGCGTTTCGCCGATCCTGAAGATCGGCGCCCGCGCTCAGGCCTTAAAGCGCGACGGAGCGCCGATGATCATCCTGGGAGCGGGTGAGCCGGATTTCGACACGCCCGACAATGTGAAGCAGGCGGCCTGCAGTGCCATCCAACGCGGCGACACCAAATACACCGCGCTCGATGGCACGCCGGAACTCAAGCGGGCGATCCGGGAAAAATTCCGCCGTGAGAACGGCCTCGACTATGCGGTAGACGAGATCACGGTGGCTGCCGGTGCCAAGCCGATACTGTTCAATGCGATGATGGCGACGGTGAACTGCAGCGATGAGGTCATCATCCCGACGCCGGCATGGACTTCCTATGCCGATATCGTCGCCATCGCCGAGGGCAGCCCCGTCTTCGTCCCTTGTGAAGCGGAGGCTGGGTTCAGGCTGACGGCAAGTCAGCTCGAGGCAGCGATTACGCCGAGGACAAAATGGCTGCTCCTGAATTCACCCTCCAATCCGTCCGGCGCCGCCTACAGCGAGGCCGACTATCGACCTCTGATCGAGGTGCTCCTGCGGCATCCGCATGTCAGCCTACTGGTGGACGATATGTACGAGCATATCATCTATGACGGTTTTCGTTTCGTCACCCCGGTGGCGCTGGAACCGCGCCTGAAGGCGCGGTCGCTGACCGTAAACGGCGTTTCGAAGGCCTATGCCATGACCGGATGGCGGATCGGCTACGCCGGCGGGTCGCGAGAGCTGGTCAAGGCGATGGCGGTGGTGCAGAGCCAGTCGACCTGCTGCCCGTCATCTGTCAGCCAGGCTGCCGCTGCCGAGGCCCTGTCCGGCCCTTAGCACTTCCTGAAGGAAAGAACCGAGAGTTTTCGTCGCCGCCGCGATCTCACTGTTGACGGATTGAACGCGATCGAAGGCATCGACTGTCGCAATCCGGAGGGGGCCTTCTACACCTTTGCCAGTTGTGCAGACCTGATCGGCAAATCGACGCCAGCCCGCAAGTGGATCGAAACTGACAATGATTTCTGCAACTACCTGCTCGAGGAGGCCAGTGTCGCGGTTGTCCCAGGCGCTGCTTTCGGCCTATCACCTTTCTTCCGCATTTCCTATGCGACATCCGAAGCCGAGTTGAGAGAAGAAATCCTGCGCATCTCCGCAGCATGCGCGCGACTCGCCTAGGCGACCAATCTTAAAAAATGCACTCGGAACCGTTCGATGCTGAATGACCCCCGCTCTCACGGCCTTTGGGAGGCGACCGCGCCGCAGGCTCCTATAACGGCTGCACTCGACCGGCAAATTTCCGCCGATGTGGTTGTCGTCGGTGGTGGGTATACCGGCATGTCATGCGCGCTGCACTTGGCAGAAGCCGGACGCCAGGTCGTCCTGCTGGAAGGCCGCGAGATCGGTTTCGGCGGCGCCGGGCGTAATGTCGGGTTGATCAATGCCGGCCTGTGGCTGATGCCGGACGACCTTACCGCCAAGCTCGGGTCCATTCACGGCGAGCGGCTGCTGAGGCTGCTCGGTGAGGGTCCGGCAATGGTCATGGACCTCATCGATAGACATCGCATCGACTGTGAATTGGAACGAAACGGCACGCTCCACTGCGCGGTAGGCCAAGCCGGGTTGATGGAGATTCGGGAGCGCGAGGCACAGTGGCAAAGAAGAGGCGCGCCGGTGGAGGTACTCGACGCCGACGAAACGAAAAAGAGGCTAGGCACCCGGGCCTATGCGGCTTCACTGCTCGATCGACGTGCCGGTACACTCCAGCCGCTCGCATACGCGCGTGGCCTCGCCCAGGCCTGCCTCCGCGCCGGGGCGATAATCTGCACCTCCAGTCCAGTTGTGGCAGCTGGCAAAAAGAACGGTCGATGGACGTTGCGTACCACGAATGGCGCGGTCGAGGCCGAATGGGTGGTGGTCGCCACTGACGCCTACAGCACCGGACCATGGACAAGCGTCCGCAACGAACAGGTACATCTACCTTACTTCAACCTGGCGACCAAGCCGCTCGGGGCCGAGCTGTTACAGTCCATCCTGCCAGGACGAGAAGGCACGTGGGACACCAAAACGATCCTCTCTTCGTTCCGGCTGGATAAAGCGGGGCGGCTGGTGTTCGGCAGCGTCGGCGCGCTACGCAACACGGGCACTGCCATCCACAAGGCTTGGGCGCGCCGTGCCCTGTCGAAACTCTATCCGCAGCTTCGCGATGCGGAGTTCGAGTATGAGTGGTACGGACAGATCGGCATGACCACGGATGCAATGCCGAGATTCCACAAGCACGCCCAAAACGTCATCGGTTTCTCAGGCTACAACGGCCGCGGCATTTCGCCCGGCACGGTGTTCGGTCGAGAGCTGGCACTTCTGATCCTTGGCGAAAAGACCGAGACTGAACTGGCCTTGCCGCAATCTGAACTGCAAGAAATCTCCTCACTTGGCCTCAGGGAAGCGTATTACGAGGTCGGCGCGCAAATCGCCCATCTGACGTCGGCATGGCATTAAAGTACCGGTTCTTGTGGCAAGGGGCCCATGCCCCGCACAGGCATTGAACGTCTCAATTGGCCGAAGAACGAACCCGCGACGTGGGATGGGCGTGCGCGATAAGATCACGAACTGATCGTTGTTCGCAGTGTGCGTCGTTCGGCCGAGGCAGAGCATATGGGGCTTCTTGCTGGCGGCTATTGCTAAGTGTCATTCCTGATGCGTTGGAACTGACGTCAGTTCAGGTCTCGGCCGTGCTATATGTATTTGATGGCTATTGGTTCGATGTTGCGCCCGCGCTGCCTGCCGGAAAGGCGCTTTCCATCCTATGCGTATCTGCCGGGCAAGCAACCGCATCCCGTGCGCGATCCCGCAGGACACAGCTACCACAGCGAAGCCGTGCCGGTCCCTGCAAAAGCGTCGCTTGAGTCAGACATGTTCCTATGGGGTCTCGACCTGTTCAATCACGGCTATTACTGGGAAGCCCATGAGGCTTGGGAAGGTCTTTGGCAGGTCGCGGATCGAGGCGATCCGCTCCGGATGCTCTTCAAGGGATTGATCCTGTTATCGGCGGCCGGCGTGAAGATCCGGGAGGGCAAGCATGCCGCGGCGGTGCGTCATGCCGGGCGTGCCGCTGGACTCCTTCACCTGCTGATGGACACGACGGATCAAACCTTCGCGCGCGCGCTCGGCATGTTGCCCGCAGCGCTTGCCGAACAAGCCAGAGCCGCGGCAGGCATACCCGCAAACCTGCAGGCGACTGCGCTCGGTCAGCCTCAACCCGTGTTTGATTTCATTCTCGGCCAAGGTTCGACAGACGACCTGTCAGAACGTGCCTCCACGTGGTGACCTGACGAATAGAAAAGGCCGGACTGTTAAGCCCGGCCAAGTATGAAGGTTCAAAACCTCCAGAGGGGAACGCGTCGGACGCGATGGGAGGAGGCATCCGATGCGATGTGCATATGGGTCAGCTACGGTGACGTTTCAACGACACGGCGGTGGACCACCGTGGCCGCGCTGTAGAGCCAAGCAAGCAATAAGCTCGGGCGTACCGGCCTGCCCAGTCTCGCCGGATCGCCATCAGCATCCTATAATCCATCCCATATCCAAAAGGCGGGAAGATATCCCGCCTTTTATTGCCAAACAAACTGATTTCACATGATCGTTTGAAGACTTGCAGCAATCCGCTGCCCCGGCCCTCGGATCTATCATCCTTCGTGCGCTCTTGGCGCAGCCGCCAGTACATCCGTGACTACGAGAAAATTAGCCTGCTTTGCTCAGATTGCCGGCAGAGGACTTGCCGGTGCGGCGGTCCTGCTCGATCTCAAAATTGATCTTCTGGCCATCGACGAGGGTGCCGAGACCCGCGCGCTCCACAGCGGAGATGTGGACGAAAACGTCCTGACCACCATTGTCGGGCTGAATGAATCCAAAACCCTTGGTGCTATTGAACCACTTCACGGTTCCAGTCGCCATATGCGTATTCCTTATGTCAGTTGCTCAGTCGGGCTGCGAAGCCAAACCAGTTCATATCAAAATTTTGGAGAAAGACACAGCAAGGACGATGTATCTGTACCGGGCTGTAGGTCTCGGGCAGCAGATTCCGCCTGGCTTCGGCCGCCCGCGCCGCGTGAAGGTCGAGAGCCTTGCCGGAACCTAGGCTTCGGAAGACATTGCCTGGACCCCGGTACATTCGTCAGGCCGATCTTCTCAGCGACATGCTCATCGCTCACTTTGGGATTTCTAGGTGGCGCATGTCTGAAAGCGGTCATCAGTGATGCCAAGAGAGGCTTCTCGCAGCGACGATTGAATGCGCGGCCAAGCGAGTCCGGTGGGCGACTGTCGACTTCGCCCTTCGCGTCAAGACAAGCAGTAAGCAGCTGCGTTACGAGCCACGGTGGACTTATTTATTCAGCCTACCCGCCGCAAATCCTGCTGTCGCGCCCTGGCTGCTATGAGCAAGCAGGTTTCGTCGCTAAGTCCGGTCTGGAAACGGCGCACCAGGTCAGAGGCAACATTCTCAGCTTCTGGTGATCCCGGCTGGATATCTCTCTCTTGGCAAAGCTGGTCGAAAACCGATTTCAGGCTTTCCAAGTCACTTGGATAGAGGGCTGGGTCAAGGTTGAGACGATCAATCATCTGGGCCTCCCGTGGGCTGAGATCTTGAACGACACAAAGGGGGGCGGAAAGACCGCCGACAGGACAACATGACTCCGCTGAAAGCGCTTGTCATCTAGAAAGCTGCGTATAGCTAGTGCCCGTCCACGCCTCCTGCGCCGCTGAACTCTGGAGCATCATCAAGGCGGACTGGGGCTTGATGCGGGGCATGTTTTACGCAACGCGGAGCTGCGATTCAACTTCGACAAGACCGTGTTCGACGACATGTTGCGGGTCATCAAGGAAACCCGGAACGAGCTCTTCCATAGCAAACCCATCAAGGACCGTAAGAAGGTCGTCGAGGCTTGTGAGCGCATGCGCTTCAGTTCCATCTCGGCGACTATGACGCCGAACTAGGCGCCGCCCAATGCTTGCAGATTTCGCCGACAGTCAACCGCGCGCAGCGACACGTCATCCCAGCTCGATAGATTTTTCTCTCACGACATGGTGTGTGACGACCCGGAGCCGAAGGTCGTCACGAGGATCGTCGAACGCAAATCCGATGTCCCCCGTTCGCTGTTCGACTGCATGCCGGAACCCGTGGCGACGGAGGTCTGGGAGACTCAGCGGGACGTTGCGCTGTATCTCGAGCGGCTAGCGGTGGCGGGTCAGGATTGCCGGACCCGCCTCGCTAAAGTCAGGAAGCTGCTGGCTGACCGCTAAGGTCGTCAGGCGGCGCTCCTGTTCGGCGGCGAGGAGGGCCGCCAGGTCGGCGAGTGCGGCATCGGTCACGTGCCGGACCAGAAGCTCGGTCGCCAGCGGCTCGGCAAGAACGGTCTCTCTGGTCTGTCCGGGAATCCGGAAAGGCGTGCCTGAACTGAAAACTTGGTCGTCGAGGATCTTTCTCGATCCGGACGAACGGACCGCGCCAAGCATGCTTTCGACCATGAACGCGGTCGCTTCCCCAGCGAGCTGGCGGAGTCCGTGATGCTCGGCATCTTCCTGACCGAAGCGCTCGACCATCTCGCCGGACAGCGCTGTTACGGGCTTCTCGCCATTCATGATGCGGCGCCGCATCTCCGAGAGGATCTGCGATTCCTCGGCGAGGGCCAGGAGCGCATTCCCATTCTTTAACTTCGCAGCCCTGCTGCGGATTCGTTTCGGCCATTCGGTTGACATGTCGCTTGCCTATCTGACATCACAGCAGTGATGTCTCTTATTGGAATGGGCAGCGACATACGATACCCGGGGTGACGTGTAAACAGTCCTCTCTGTTAGACATGTCTCTGAGCGCATTGCCCTTCCTGGTCGCCGCCCCAGTGTCGGATACCGAACGACTGCTTCTGCGCTTCTTCCTCGGGCGCCCCTTCCAAGACCCAGCCCTCTGAGAGTTTGCCGCGTACCGCGAAACCCGGGACCCGTTGCTCTTTGGCCCGTCATCACCGATGTACCATCTCACGGCGTTAGGCCACTTCTTCGGACTCGGCCGCTCCCCAGTTATCGGGATCGCGGTTATGCCGAGGCCGCCGTGCGCGGTAGGAACTGGCTTATGCAGCATTGAGATATTGTCCTCTCGTGCAGTTCGCGGGCGCGCTGGACCATCTGCGCCGTCGGCTGGATGCGCCAACCGGCATGTTCGTGTCCGACGCGTTCTGCGAGATACTCGTCGACGTCGGCGATCTGCATAGCGTCGACTTTCGTCAGCAGCCTCCATGCCCGGAACCGAAGCCTGTCGACACGCAGCTCGTCGTCGTCCGAAAGCTGCGTCGTCCGATGCGCGGCGTTGTCATTGGCATGGCGACCCCACAATGCCAGGCGGCGCGCCGCAGCCACGTCGTCTCAAGCAGCAATTCCACGCCCGCTCCGAACACTAGTCACAGATGCTCGGCACGAGGCAGGAAAGCCGGGAAGCCCCGGTCCCTGCGGTCGACCTCGGCCTCAGTTGGGAAGCCGCGCAGCCTGTCGAGCTTGTCAGCAGAGATCACGTGGGCACCGCGTGTCTCCGGATCGAATCCGTACTGGCACGACATCTGTCTCGTGCCGCCGATCTCGCCGGTTATGCGATGGGAATCCCATTCCGACTTCTTCAGGATGTCGCGGGACGCTGCAAAGGCGGCAGAACTCGCAGTCAAACAGGCGACTTCAACCCTCAAGCCTTGAACTGAGGGACCGGCCGCTCTCGGGTTGAGCTGCTGTCGCGTTGGGCGACTGGAAGGAGGCGCAAAGCTGTCATGCGCGGCTTCACCTGCGATTGTTTGCTTCGAGCCAAAAGGGGCGAACACCTGTGGTCCTGAAAGGAGCCGGACCAAGGCCCACCAGTTGCGTTGTCCGGACGAACGGGCGCAGTCCGGCCTCAAACGAACGACCAGCGCGGCTCAACGAAACGTGAAGCACGAGCAGCTGCCTCACCACGCAATAGCGTGCTGTCCCGGCAGCAAGGATCACAATTCCTGCAGCGGTCGACAACTGTCGAACTGACCAAGGCGGTTCGAATTTCAGGGATTTATGCTGCTGAAGAACTAAGCGGCGACAATAGCGAGAATTTACTTTCAAATTCTGGCCGCAAAGTTCTATCGTAAATGAAAAAGGGGATAGGGCATGGAAACGAGTTCAGACACTGGCGATGCCGCCGGTATATCAGCCGCGCCCGTAATAGAAGTCGTGGCGGACATCGCCGCCAGCTTTACATATGCGTCCTTCCAAAATGCTATTCCGGTGATCCGGTCTATCGCGCTCAACAACCCGACCCAGCAGGGTTTCGAAAAATGCACTCTCGACCTGACATCGAACCCACCATTTTTGCGCGCCAAGAGTTGGACGATTGATCGGATTGTTGCCGGCGACCGGCTTCCCTTAAGCGACCGAAAAATCGATCTCGACGCCAGCTATCTGGCCGGTCTCAATGAGGCTGAGCGCGGGGAGATAACGCTGCGGCTCACCTCAGGAGGCGCAGTGCTGGCCGAGCAGCGTATTGCTGTGCGCCTGCTTGCTCGCGACGAATGGGGTGGCGTCATCGATATGGCGCAATTGCTACCTGCATTCGTCATGCCGAACGACCCGGCGATCGCAGGATTGCTACGTTCCGCAGCGGAGCGGCTCGCAGCGCATGGTCATGCCTCCAGCCTCGATGGCTATCAAAGCGGCAATCCGCAACGCGCATTCATGCTGGCGGCCGCAATTTATTCGGCCGTTGCCGGTCTATCCCTGCATTATGCAGAGCCTCCTGCAAGCTTCGAAAGCCGAGGCCAAAAAATTCGACGTCCCTCAACAATTACGGCGGAGAGGCTGGCTACCTGTCTCGATGCCAGTCTGTTGTTCGCCTCTGCCCTGGAGGCGACGGGCCTGCATGCAGTCGTCCTTATGTTCCAGGGCCACGCTGCCGTCGGCGCCTGGATAACACAAAAGACGCTCGCCAACGCCATCGAGACCGATGCCATGGAGATACGCAAGGCGCTGGCATCGCGCGAACTGATCGTGTTTGAGACGACCGGTGTAACGCATCGGCCGGCGATGACGCTGGAGGCTGCGCAACGAGCAATCGAACAACGGCTCGACGAAACGCAGGTAGGCACCTTTGTCGCCGCCATCGATATCCGCCGCTCGCGTAGCGGCGGCATTACTCCGCTTGCCTCGCACGAACCGATGCGTCGCAGCGTGGATACCGAAGTGGCAACCGAAATCGCGCTGCCGCTGCCAGCGGCACCGGCCGTGACAGCCCTGCCTGCCGACATCGTCGAGGTGAAGCCGACGACAGCTGCCGGGCGGATCGACCGCTGGCAGAAAAAGCTCCTTGATTTGACACTGCGGAACCGCCTGCTCAATTTTCCGGACTCCAAGAAGACAATTCCGTTTCTTTGTACCGACGTCGGCTATCTAGCCCGGAAAATTCATGGGGGTTGGCGGATGTGGTGCAAGCCGTTGAAATGACGTAGGATTTGGTTGCTTAAGCCGATCCGAACCATTTCCCGGAGACCACACCCGCCATGAATGATCTTACGCTGCCGCTGAGCGGTTTGTCATCAGACGGCGGCAAGTCCGTCGTCGCCCGTTTTGACGGCGGCATGTTGTCCTCGAACAGTGGTGTTCTGGCTCTGGCCGAGGTGGAAAAGCGGCTGCGTGTGGCCGACCGTGTGGCGCGTTGCATCGACGATCCGCGCCGCCCGGACCAGATCATCCACAGCCTGGCGGACATGATCGGCTTTCGCATGAAGATGATCGCCGCCGGTTATGAGGATGGCAACGACGCCAACCGGCTGCGCTGCGATCCGGTCTTCAAGATGGCCCAGGATGCGCTGCCTTCGGGTCGGGATCTGGCCTCGCAATCGACGATGTGCCGGCTTGAGAACCTGCCTGGCGTGCGGGAACTGGTCGTTATGGGCCGGGCGATGGTCGACCTCTATTGCGCTTCCTTCCGCCAGGTTCCGAAGCGGATCGTGCTCGACATTGACGACACTTTTGACGCCGTGCATGGCGGCCAGCAGCTCCGCCTGTTCAATGCCCATCACGACGAATACGGCTTCCAGCCGATTGTTGTGTTCGATGGCGACGGCCGGTTCGTCGGTGCGGTCCTGCGACCAGCGAAGCGGCCGAGCGGGGCAGAAATCCGCCCCCACCTGCGCCGCCTGGTGCGGGCGATCCGCAGCAATTGGCCGAACATCCGCATCCTGATCCGGGCCGACAGCCACTATTGTAGTCCGCAGGTCATCGACTGGTGCCGCGCCAACGATGTCGACTTCATCCTCGGCGTGGCGCCCACCACGACCCTGCGCAAGCATGTCGCGGACCTGGAGAGCAGCACGATGGCGCGTTTTGAAGTGTCATCGAAGACGAACAAGGTCCGCCGCTTCAAGGAGTTCCTGGATGGCGCCGCCAGTTGGAGCCGCGTAGAGCGCATCATCGCCCGCGTCGAGGTCGGCGCCCAAGGTGCCGATACCCGCTTCATCGTCACCAACCTTGCAAGTGGCAAGGCCAAGGCGCTCTACGAGGATGTCTACTGCCGGCGCGGCGCTGCCGAGAACCACATCAAGTCGTGGAAGACGCATCTCGCCGCCGACCGCACATCCTGCACAAGAGCGACGGCCAACCAGTTCCGGCTGTTCCTGCATGCCGGCGCCTACTGGCTGATGTGGGGCCTGCGCGCCGCGATGCCGAAACGCTCGAGCTTTGCCGTCGCCCAATTCGACACGCTGCGATTGCGCCTCATCAAGATCGCCGCCCGCGTGGTCGAGATGAAAACCCAGATCCGCCTGCACCTGCCGACATCCTGCCCCGACCAGCGTATTCTGCGCATCGTCCTCAGCCGCATCCCGCAACTCGCGACATAAACGATGGGGCGCAGACGTCCCGAAACAAACCCGCCGACCTCAACCCGCAAACCCCCGCCTTCCACCACGACGGATCATCGCCGGCGCCCGACGAGGCTTGTCAAAATGCACCCCAAGGGCGGCCAGATCGCCATGCAGGCCGCCGAAAGCCGATCGCCGTGCATCAAGCGGGCTAGAGGATCGCCTGATGGCAGGCGCTTCGATCAGGCTCATATCGCTGCCCGAACAGAATCCATTGGGCGAGCGTGATGCTGCCCTCTATCGCGAAGTCCATGGACGTGACCTGCAGCGCGGTTTTGCAGCAGAAGCGCTCCTGCGCGACGAGCTCCCATCGACGCTCGATGGACACCAATTGGAATCCCGACTGATCGATCTTTACCGCCAAGTTCGCAACGACTTTGCCGAGGGCGGCGCGAATACGCTTTTCCTGGCGGTCGGCTTCCTGCGCTGGAAGAAAAAGCCGGAGGACGAGCGCAGCTATCGCGCGCCATTGTTGCTCGTGCCGGTCAAAATCGAGCGCCGCAGCGCAACATCGCGTTTTACCTTGCGCTTTCATGAAGATGAGCCGCGGTTCAACGCAACCTTGTTGCAGTTTCTTGAGCGCGACTTCGAGCTCAAACTGCCTCAGTTCTCCGGGGAGCTGCCCGAAGACGAAAGCGGCGTTGATGTGCCCCGTCTGCTAAGTCTTATGCGTCAGGCAGTGCGCGACGTCCCCGGTATGGAGGTAGTGGACGAGACGGCGCTCTCAACCTTCTCCTTCGCCAAATTCCTGATGTGGAAAGATCTGGTCGAGCGTACCGATGCTCTGCGCGAAAACCGCGTAGTACGCCACCTGATCGATACGCCGGAGATAGCGTTCGAGGGCAGTGGCGCATCATTCCGGGACGAGCGCGAACTCGACCGGCACTATGCCCCGTCCGATATCGTTTCGCTGCTGCCGGCCGACTCTTCACAGACCGCGGCAAGCCTTGCCGCCGCTGAGGGCCGCGACTTTGTCATCATCGGTCCTCCCGGCACTGGCAAGAGCCAGACCATCGCCAACATGATTGCCAACTGTCTTTCAGTTGGCAAAACTGTGCTGTTTGTGGCCGAGAAGACGGCGGCGCTCGATGTGGTGTATCGCCGCCTGCGCGAACATGGCCTGGGCGCGCATTGTCTCGAACTCCATTCCAGTAAGGCGGACCGACGCAACTTTCTCAACCAGCTCAGGATCAGCTGGGAAAGCGGCGTGCGCGTGGACGCCGCGGAGTGGATTGCGATCAATGAGCGGCTTCGCGTCCGTCGCGACGAACTGAATACCTATGTCGAAGCGCTGCATCGGCGCCATATCAATGGTCTCACGCCCTATCTGGCGCTTGGCATCGCTCTCAAGAACAAGCAACGGCATGCTCCGGGATTGTCGTGGCCTTCGCGCGATGGCCATGACGAGGCAAGCCGGCTGGCGCTGGAGCGTATTGCCGCCGAAACAGGTCTCGCATTTCAGTCAGTGGAGATGCGACCGGTCTTGCGTCTCATAGATGTCACCGAGTGGACGTCGGGCTTGCAGGATAACTTGCTCGAAGGGGCAAAGACCCTCAAGAGTGCGTCCGAGGTTCTAGCCACCGCACTCGACGCCTTCCTGGTGAGCATCGGCCTGCGCGCCAAAGGCGATGCGTCAACAGCAGAGCTCGAAGCGCTGCGAAAACTAGCAGGGGCACTCCAGGACAGTGCCGGCTATGACCTCAGCATTGTCTTTGATCGAGATTTCGCCCAGTTGCGGGGAGCCCTCGCGAGTCTCGATGATGCAATCAGGGACTATCGCAAGTCTCGCAAGGACCTGTCGGCACACTATGACGAGGCTGCTGTTGCGCGCATACGAATAGAGAACATAGAGCAGCAATGGCAACAGGCTGCTTCTGCCTTTTGGCCAAACAGTCAGTTGGGCAAACGCAAAGTCCAGAAGCTGCTTCAAGGCTATGTCACAGAGGGCGGGGCCGATCCTCAGCGGGACTTGCCACTGCTGCGCGTGATGCAGGACAGCCGCGCCACTGTCGAAGCCAACATCCTATCTGGCAAGCCGGTCGGATTTGCTGCACTTAATACCGACACCCGTAGTATCGATCAGATACTCTCGATCGCCGAAAGGCTTCGACAGACGCTACGCCTGCCCGGCCTCGGCACGGAGGATCTCAGAGCGCTCCTCCAAGCAACCGCCCCGAGCCTGCGAAGCGGTGCAGCAGATAGTACGATGCGCCATGGGGCAGCTCGCTTCCTTGCGGCTGCTACAGCATTCGAGGCTGCGAGGACCCAATTTGCGATCCCTGCTGGAAAGACGCCTTCGTGGGCAGGACATGATAACCCGCTGACCGAAATGACGACCGCGATGGGAGATTTGCTCAATGCCCGTCATCTTCTGCGGGACTGGACTTCGTGGTGCGGCATACGTCGCAGAGCTGTCAGTCAGAATCTGGGAGCGTTGGTCGACGATATCGAGGCGGGTCTAGTGCGACCAACCGAAGCTCAATCCGCGTTCCGCCTAGGCTACGTGCGCTGGTGGCTGCCGGCCACGCTGGATGCCGATCCGGTGCTGCGAGAGTTCCGGCGCTTCCAGCACGAGCATGCCATCGACGATTTCCGGGAAATCGACGATCTTGTCCGCGCTCAAGCAAGCCTTCGCGTCATCAGCGCCATCGCTCATGGTTTGCCGGCTGTGCAAAGCGTCCCTCGCAATTCCGAGTTGGGCCTGTTGCGCCATCAGATGGAATTGCAGCGGCCCAGCAGGTCAATCCGCGAGATGATCGGTGCTATGCCGTCGACCTTTGCCAAGCTCGCGCCCTGCATGCTGATGTCGCCTCTTTCAATCGCTCAATACCTACCTCCCGACCAGGCGTTGTTCGACGTAGTCATTTTCGACGAAGCATCGCAGATCACCACCTGGGACGCCGTCGGTGCCATCGCGCGGGCCCATCAAACCATAATCGTAGGCGATCCCAAGCAGTTGCCGCCCACCAATTTCTTTGGCCGCAACGAGGAGAACGAGGAAGTCGTCGAGCACGAAAAGGATCTTGAGAGCATTCTCGACGAAGCCAAAGCGGCCGGCATCCCGGTGCGTGATCTGCGCTGGCATTACCGCAGCCGCAGTGAGTCGCTGATCGCCTTCTCCAACCATCACTACTATCAGAATAGGCTCATCACCTTCCCTTCCCCAACGGTGGAAGATCGGGCAGTGCAGCTGCGAAAAATCACGACCGGCATCTACGACCGAGGAAAAAGTCGCACCAACCGCATCGAAGCCCAGGCGGTCACCGACGAGGCGGTCAGCAGGATGCGGCGTTGGCTGGCCCTTCCGGAAAAGGACCGACCCACGCTCGGAGTCATCACCTTCAACGCGCAACAGCAGTCGCTCATCCTCGACTTTTTCGACAAGGCGCGACAGATGGAGCCGGAGCTTGAATGGTTCTTTGCCGACGATCGTATTGAACCCGCCATCGTCAAGAACCTGGAAAATGTCCAGGGCGACGAGCGTGACATAATCCTGTTTTCGATCACTTTCTCGCAAGATAACGCCGGCAAGCGCTCCATGGATTTCGGCGCGCTAAATCGGGACGGCGGCGAACGCCGGCTGAACGTCGCGGTGACGCGTGCGCGGCAGGAATTGATAGTATTTTCAGGTTTTACCGCCGACCAGATCGACCCCAACCGGACAAAGGCAATCGGTGTACAGCATCTCAAAACCTTCCTCGATTTTGCCGAGCGCGGCGCCGTGGCATTGCCAGCGCAGGAACGCGGACCGGTCGGGGCTTTGGAATCCCCTTTCGAGGAGGCTGTAGCCGCCGAGCTTGAGAAGCGCGGATGGACCATCGTTCCACAAGTTGGCATTTCTGGCTTTCGAGTGGATATAGGGATCCGGCATCCCGATCTTGCCGGAGCCTATCTGGCTGGGGTCGAGTGTGACGGCGCTGCCTATCACAGTTCTGCCACGGCGCGAGATCGAGACAAGGTCCGAGAGCAAGTCCTGCGAGGCCTCGGGTGGAACATTGTCCGGGTATGGTCAACCGATTGGTGGTTTGATCTCGAAGGTTGCACCGAGAGGCTTCATGCCAGCCTGGCCGCGCTGCTCGAGGAAAGCCGTCGCAAGCAAGCTGAACAACAGGAAGGTGAAGCGGTGATCCAATGGGACATGGGACATAAGGTCGACCCCATAGACCCATTGCCAGCCGAAGAGTTTGCATCGATCGGCGAACCTGCAAGCTTGTCGATAAAATCAGAGCCAGAGCTTGTCGCCGCTCCCGTCGCGACGGTAGAGCACCCATCAGCATCTGGAGCAATTTTGCCTGCTGCCGCGAATTCGACGCATGATTCCATACCGACGGACGACCGTTATCGCCTCACAGACCTATCAGCATTCGCTACCAGCCCGGATCATTTTTACGACTTCGCCTACCGAGGCACTTTGCGGACCATGGTCGACGCAGTGATCGAACAGGAAGGCCCGCTGCGAGAAGACGTCCTTGCGCAGCGCATCGCACGGGCGCATGGCTGGCTCAGAACGGGCAACAAGATTCGGGAGCGGATCGACCTGCATCTGCGCGATTTTGATAGAACTGAAGAATCCAGCGGCAGCTTCCTATGGAAGAAGGGGACGGTGGTCGATCTGTTTGATTATCGCATGCCGTTTGACGCCTATGCCCGCCGGTCCATTGCCGACATTCCAATGGCCGAGCTAGCCGCTGTCGTCGTCGCGAACAAAGACATTCTGGAACAGTCGGATCCCGCTCTCGACCTTGCACGTATGCTCGGCGTCGAGCGACTTGCGGCGATATCACGCTCCCGGCTGGATGAGGCCATCGATCGCGCCCGGCACTACCTGGCACAGACATAGTCTCGGAGACTCCATGTTTCGTTTCATCCACAGCTCCGATCTTCATATCGGCAAGCGGTTCGGCAACATGCCGGAGGATCTGCGCGGGCGGCTCCGTGAAGCGCGCCATAGCGCGATCAGCCGGCTGGCAGAACAGGCACGGGTCCATGGTGCATCCACCATATTGCTGGCCGGCGATACGTTCGACACCGAAACGCCTACACCAGCGATGTTGCGGCAGGCCCTTGCCGAGATGAGCCGGAGCGCGCCCTTGCGCTGGATATTGCTCCCTGGCAACCACGATTCACTGTTAGCTGATCAATTGTGGAGCGCTGCGGGCAGCGTTGTGCCGGACAATGTCATACTGGCCACCCGGCCCGAAATCCTGACCATTGCTGCGGACGTGGCGCTGCTGCCCGCACCGTGCACGACCCGCAGACCCGGTCGCGACCTTACCGAGTGGATGAACAACGCCGCGACACCGCAAGGCGCCATCCGGGTCGGACTTGCTCATGGCGCCATTCAGAACTTTTCAGAAGATTCAGTAGCGTCCGACGTCATTGCACCAGATCGCGCGACCAAGGCCGGCCTCGATTATCTGGCACTTGGCGACTGGCACGGGCCCGTCACCATCAATGAGCGCAGCCGCTACAGCGGTGCGCCCGAACCTGACCGTTTCAAGCATGATACACCCGGTCAGGCCCTTGTCGTTTCCATTGCCGGGCCTGGCGCCCTGCCCGAGATCGTGGCCGTCGAAACAGCCAGCTTTTCCTGGAAAACCGCTCCACTGCATTTGCTGTCTGGCGATGACAGCGCGGCGGCATTCGAAGCGTTGCTACCACCGGCAGACTTGCGGCGTCAGACCTTGCTGCGAATTGCCGCGTCTGGCCGGGTACGGGTAAGCGGACGAACCGCCCTCGAAGCCGCGGTCGCGGCAGTCGCGCCGGACTACGCCTATCTGGAGCTGCAAGGGGACGGCCTGGCGACCGACTGCGAAAGCGGCGATTTGGATCGGATCGGTCGCTCCGGCGCCCTTCGCGAGGCAGCGCAGGCACTGTTGGATGAAAGCACCGACGAAAGGCGGTCGACTGTCGAACGCGACATTTCACGACAAGCACTGGTTCGGCTGTTTAGCTATTGCGAGGCGATGGGATCATGAAACTTACAGCCCTTCGGCTGCACAACGTCAAACGGTTCGCTGGGCAAGGCGTCGCCATCGAGAACATAGGCGACGGCGTCAACGTGCTTTGCGCGGTCAATGAATTCGGCAAATCAACTTTCTTCGAAGCACTCCATGCACTCTTTTTCCAGCCTCATACGGGGACGCCCGAAGGCGTAAGACTGCTACGGCCTTATAGTGGTGGCAATCCGGTGGTGGAGGCCGACATCACCACTTCAGAAGGACGCTATCGGCTTACCAAGCAGTTTTATGGTGGCAAGCTGGCCAGCGTTACCGACCTCGAGCGGAGCCGACTGTTGGCTCAAGCGGATGAGGCCGAAGCGTTTATTGGCAATCTAATCCATGGCGGAACCGCAGGACCGGCAGGATTGCTCTGGGTTCGCCAAGGAGTCACCGGCATCGAAAGGCGAAGCAAAAGCGAGGAGGATGGCGACAAACGCGTGCGCGAAAGCCTACTATCCTCGGTTCAGGGGGAAGTTGAAGCCCTGACCGGCGGGCGACGCATGGCGGAAATCGCCGCCGCATGCGAAGAAGAACTCTATAGCCTGGTTACGTCAACGCTGCGTCCCAAGAGCGGCGGTCTCTATGCGGCGGCGCTCGATGAGCGTGACAAACTGCTGAAAAAAGAACTGCGCCTCAGCGCCGAAGTTGCAGGTCTGCGCGATGCGCTCGACAAGCGGCGCATGGCGTTGGCGCGTCTGTCTGAGCTTGAAAACCCTGAAGAAGGCGCTACCCGGCGGGAGGGTATCTCGGCCGCCGAAGCCGCGGTCGAGGCTGCCAAATCGCATAGCGAAGCCCTGAAGGCTGCTGAAGCGGAAGCTGCCCTGGCCGCAATTCACCACGACGCGGCGAAGCAGGCCCTCGATAGTTTTCGGACCGCGCTCAAACGAGCTGCGGATTTGCGCGAGCAGTCGACAATTGCGCAGCTTCGCCGCAGTGAGGTTCTCGATCGGCGCGCTTCTGCCATAGTCGAAAACGAACAAGTGATGGCAGAAGTTCAAGTAGCCGAACAGGAAGAGCGCGAAGCTCGCGAACTGCTCGCGCGGCTGGATGCGACCCTCTTGGCGCGCGACGCAGCCGAACAACTGGCAAGCCTACACAACCGGCTGAAACAAGCCGAAGTCGCCAGAACCCAGATCGAAGATGGAGAGGCAGCGCTGGCGATGCTGGCGGTGCCGGAACAGGCTGTCGAGCAGCTCCAAGCGCTCGAAATCGACATTGCCGGCCTTCGTGCAGCTCAACTGGGAACCCTGCCGACGCTACGCATGGAATATCGGGACGGCGCCGCCGATTTGGTGACCATCGATGCCAAGCCTTTGCTCCATGCAGTAGACCAAAGCTTTGCTGGCACCGTGCGCATAGACATTGCCGGCATCGGAGCTTTGACCCTGCGCTCAATTCGGCCCCAGCAAGCCAACCGGACCATCGAAGAAGCCGAAGCGAAGCACCACAGCCTGCTTGCGTCCCTTGGCGTCGACAGCCTCATGACGGCACGCCAGCGCCTGGTTGAAGCGCGCGACAAGGCTGCCGAACTGGGCTTGGCGCGTCAGCGGCTCGGCGATCTCGCGCCCAAGGGAATACAGCAATTGCACGAGGAGCTTGCCCGACTGAGTGCCCTCGCGGCCGGGAACCTCGAACTTATAGTCGATTCGCGACAGATCCGGCAAAATCATGCAGCAGCCCAGCAGCGTGTGGCGACAACACGCAACAACGTGCGCGAGGCCCTGCCCCTGCGCAGCCACGCCGACGAGGCTGTCATGGCCGCCGAGACTGCTTACCTGACCATCCAGGCGGAACTGACCAGCCTCGAGGTCATATTGGGACCTGACGCAGCGCGCCAGGAAAAGGAGCGCTTGCTCCTTACCGAGGCCACCGCACGACAAACTCTGCGCGAAGCGGCTGAGATGCGCGCTGCGCCGCTGCGCGACGGCGCTCACGATCTCACCAGCGCCGAAGCTGTCCTGCGCCGTGCCCGCTCGGTCCAGGATGCCGCCACGCAGGAAGCAAGTCAGTTGCGTGTAACTCTAGCCGATCTCAATGGCCATATTCGCACCCGGTCCGACGACGCGGTGGAAGAAGCTTGGCGCGAGGCCAGAGAAAAATTGGAAGTCGCTGAAGAGCGAGTGGGACGCTTCGAAATCGAAAAGGCCGTCCTCGACCGGCTGCGTACAACGCTGGTCGCTGCGCGCTCGGCGGCACGCGATCTATATCTCACGCCGGTCATGTCCGAGCTGCGGCCGCTGCTCAGACTGTTATTCGACGACATCTCCATAGTGTTCGATGAGAATACACTGTTGCCGCAGACCGTTCGTCGCAATGGTCAGGACGAGGATGTCGAGAGGTTGAGTGGCGGCATGCGAGAACAGCTTTCGGTTCTGACCCGGCTGGCCTTCGCTCGTCTGCTCGCCCGCGACGGGCGACCCACACCGGTTATCCTCGATGACGCGTTGGTCTATTCCGATGACGATCGCATTGAGCGCATGTTCGACGCTTTGCATCGTCAATCACGCGATCAGCAGATTCTCGTTTTCTCCTGTCGCCAACGCGCGTTCGCAAAACTCGGCGGAAACATTTTGCAGATGAGCGACTGGCAACCAGGTAAGTCATAAGCGGAGACGAGATGGCTCTGTCCGAAATTTGTATATATGTTTCGGACAGGCGTGATCTCGGACGGCGCCGAAATCCTGAAGCGGCTGCCCCGCGCCATGCCGAAGCCGACAGCCCACATCATCGACTGGTTCCACATTGCCATAAAGATCCAGCCCATGCAGCAGATCGCCGATCACATCGTTCCCAGTCCGACCCTTTTGAAGTGCTTCCAACCATCGACAAGGACATCAAAGCCGTGAAGTGGCGTCTCTGGCACGGGCGGGTCGATGGCGCGATCCGCGACCTGGAGCAACTCCTGGCGAGACTGAAAGACTCGCAAAGGGACGGCGAGTTCTCGATTGCACGGCTTTTTAGCCTCGCCTCGCAGCTCCTGACCTATGTCCATTCAAATCGCGGCGCGATCGTCAACTATGGAAAGCGCTATCGGGCTGGGCTTCGCGTTGCCTCCGCTCTGGCCGAGTCGGCGGTGAATTCACTCGTCAGCAAGCGGATGGTCAAAAAGCAACAGATGCGCTGGTCCCCCCACGGTGCCCACATGCTCATGCAGGTCCGGACGGCGGAGATCAATGGCGAACTTCGCGATCGGCTGCGGGCACCCTTCCGACAGCCAGAGCCAAACGTGCCCCCCACTATTCAAGCCCAACCCCCCCTTCTGCGCGCCGCGTAACCCCAGAGAAATTACCGGTCTCTCGTCGCAAATGCGGCATTGGTACCCAAGCCCGCGCCTGACATGCTCTTGTACGCACTCGCCGGCTTGGCGTGGAGCCCCGCGATGCCGTCATGGTGGGCGACAGCGCCATCGACATCGATGCAGCGCACAACGCTAGCCTGCCGGTCGTCTTCCTTCTCAACGGCTATATGAGAAGCCCCAACGAGGCCGCCGAAGCCGATCTGACTATCGCCGATCTCGGCGATCTTGCAGCCGCCATTGAAGCGATCTGGGCAGTCGGCCGACCTCGCTTTTCGAAAAGCACTTGACGCCTGATGGCCTAAACTCGCGATTGATGTCTATGTGTCCCGCTGCTAACAAGATACGCAGAGTGGAAACCATCTTTCATGGATCAGCCAGGCACGATCGTCATTCTAGCACGACCCGGAAGCGAATGGAGGTCGCCATGCGAGGTGCTTTCGGAGCGCTATGCCTATCGGGTTGTCCTTGCAAGTTCCCCTGCCGAGGCGCTTACGGCGATGAGCAGTATCCAGGTTGACTTGGCGATTGCGGAAGACGGTGGTGACGACACGAGCGGGCTTGACTTTCTAACCCAGCTGCGCGTCTCTCATCCTGACATTGTGCGCGTGTACGTAACCCCAGATTCGCACCGCGTGTCCATGCAGGCGCTGGCGCGAGCGGCGATCTACCAATTCCTTCTCACTCCACTCGACGCCGTGCAGCTTGGTCTGGTCGTAGAGCGAGCACTGGAGACTCGCGAACTGGCTCGCCGCCATCGGATTCTCGCGCGCGAGTTCAAGATCTCTGGTGCCTCGCTCATCTTCGGCGAGCGCAAAGGCTCGCCCTTTCGGCCGGAAAGCCAACGCTTCGAGAAGCTTGTCTATGTCAGTGAGAAAATGGCTGAGATGTGCGACCTGGCACGCCAAGCCGCCACCACGGAACTGCCGATCCTCATTCAAGGCGAAACCGGCACTGGAAAGGAATTGCTTGCGCGCGCTGTCCATTACAATTCGACGCGACGAACCAGTCCGCTGCTTGTGCAAAATTGCGGCGGAATGTCGGACGAATTGTTGCAGTCTGAGCTGTTCGGCCACAAGCGCGGCGCATTTACCGGAGCAATCTCTGATCGTCTCGGACTGTTTCGCGCTGCTGATGGGGGCACGGTGTTCCTTGATGAGATTTCGGAAGTGTCACCTTCGTTCCAGGTCAGCTTGCTGCGCTTCCTTCAGGAAGGAGAAGTCAAGCCGCTGGGTGCAGATAAGGTCCTTCATTGCAACGTTCGCGTCATCGCGGCTTCAAACCGTCCGCTTCATGATTTGGTCGCGCGAGGCGAATTTCGACAGGATCTCTATTTTCGACTGAAAGGTTTTGAGTTCGAAGTGCCGGCGCTGCGTGAGCGGCCCGATGACATCGCGCCGCTCGCGGAATTTTTCGCTGCCAAGCACGCGGACGCACTCAGCCGAAAAATCCTTGGCATCAGCGCCAGCGTCATCGACAAACTCTCCAATGGAGAGTTTCCCGGTAATGTGCGCGAACTCGAGAATGAAATCCGTCGTATGGTGGCGCTGGCAAAGGACGGCGAGTATCTAACGACTCGAAATATGTCGCCTGCATTGCTGAACGCCGCGCCGCGTCCCAAAGGGGATGGGGCAAGCATCTTCCAGCCGGAAGGTGTGACGCTAAAGGATCAGGTCGAAAGCCTCGAAAAGCAAATTGTCCGCCGGGCGCTCACACGTCACCACTGGAACCAAAGCCGTGCTGCCGATGAGCTCGGCCTGTCACGCGTCGGTCTTGCCAACAAGATTAAGCGATATAATCTTAACCACAATTAGGTGGTCGATCAGTACGGCACCACTGTAAGTCGAACCGTCGTCATCGCCGGTTTCCGCAATCGCGGGTATCGCCAGTCGGAGCAAAAAAGCCAGCCAAAATTCTAGGGCTTGGGCCGGAGCTATGGCGGAAACTGGGTGATGACGGTTTGAGGAGAGCGGCGTATCGAGGCGGGTGACGAAGCCTGCCAGAACCTCTCAAGGAGAGCGATACGCCATGAACAAGACTATCAACATTGTTCGCCTTCGTCAGCCCGACGAAATTGATGATCCACTGACGGATGTGCTTCGCAGCGGCGCGCGCAAATTGCTTGCGCAGGCGATGGAGATGGAAGCCGACGCGTTTCTTGCCGAGATGCGGGATCTCAAGCTTGGCGATGGCCGTGACCGGCTTGTCCGGCATGGTCACGGCCCGGAGCGGAGCATCCAGACGGGCATCGGTCCGGTGCCTGTCAGCCGGGTGAAGGTCCGGGATCGCGGCGCGACCGACGAAGCGGACCGGGTCCGGTTTTTCCTCATCGATCCTGTCGAAATGGGCGCGTCGGACGCGCAGTCTGGATGCGCTGCTTCCCGTTCTCCACCTGCGCGGCGTTTCGACGGGGGATTTTCAGGACGCTCTGGCGGCCCTCTTGGGCAAGGAGGCGCCGAACCTGTCACCCTCGGTGATCACGCGGCTGACGGCACAGTGGAACGCCGAATACGATCGTTGGCAAAAGCGCGATCTTTCGGCGCGCCACTATGTCTATGTGTGGGCGGACGGGATCTATCTGCAGGCCCGGATGGAAGACCATGCCGAATGCATGCTGGTTCTGATCGGCGCCACACCCGAGGGCAAGAAGGAACTTGTCGGCTTCCAGACCGGTATTCGCGAGGGTGCGCAAAGCTGGTCGCAAAGACGCTTTCGATGGGATTGGTAACCGACGTTCGCAGATGATCCCAGTGTTCGGCGAAGACGGCAATTGCCGTCTCGGCGGAGGCCCGGTTGGGAGCGAGATAGATTTCGCGCAGGTCTGCCTTCATGCCGGCCTGCACCGATTTCGGCACCGGGGAAATCGTAGAACGCCAGCAAGGCATTCTGATCTTTCGTCAGGCAGTCGACCGCTTTGGCATATTTCGCGTCATATTTTTCGACGCTTGTTGAGAACGTTGGCTGTCTTGTGCACCCAGCATTGCTGGTGTTTGGTGCCGGGAAGGAGCTCATCGAGCGCCTTCCAGAAGCCAAGCGCGCCGTCGCCCACGGCAAGATCGGGCGCGATCTTAAGGCCACGACGCTTGACGTCGACCAGCAGCTCGCGCCCGTTCGCCACCGCACGGTGCGTACCAAGGGCTCGCTGTCCTCGAAAACCGCCAGGCTGATGGTCTTCAAGCTGGTCATGGCCGCAGCCAGGACGTGGCGACGATTGAAAGGACAAAATCAGTTGCCGAAACTCATCGCAGGTGCCAGGTTCCTGGACGGAATCGAGGTCATCGAAACGAAGCCGCAGAGCGCCGCTTGATCAGCCTCGTCATCCAAATTCCAGCATAGCTCCTTGGGCCGATGGCGACAGTTCTTGGCGCTCCCGAGGAGCAGACCATCGGCCATTGGTGCAGCCGCTGCCGAGGCATCTGGTACGGCTATCTGCTTGAGGTCGCTTGCCCAGTCTGCGGCAACAGGCATGGCTGAGGGCCTTTCTGGCGCGGCAAGCCCTTGGCAGAGAGGTAACCTTCCTTGCACATGAAAATGAAGTATGCGCAAAGCACAGCCTCATTGCCGCAGCGCAATATATTGGTTGGCGGATTTTGCTGGCTTTTTTGCGTTTCCACAGATTGGCACGAAGGTTGCTTTTCTCCTTTTTGAACGGCTGCGCCAAAATGCAGCGTCGATCAGGATGAGGGAACTATGGCCAATCTTCTATGGCTCCAGGGCGGAGCCTGTTCCGGCAACACGATGTCGTTCCTCAATGCCGAGGAGCCAAGCGCCTGCGATCTGGTGACGGATTTCGGCATCAATGTGCTTTGGCACCCATCTCTGGGCATGGAGCTGGGCGACAACCTTAAGAAACTGCTGAGGGCGCTGACCTCCGGCCAGATGGCGCTCGATATTTTCGTTTTCGAAGGCACCGTCGTGAACGCTCCAGACGGTACGGGCGAATGGAACCGCTTTGCCGGGCGGCCGATGAAGGACTGGGTTGCCGATCTCGCCAAGGTGGCGAATTTCACAGTCGCGATTGGCGACTGTGCGACTTGGGGCGGTATCCCTGCGACGGCCCCCAATCCGTCCGAAAGCAACGGGTTGCAATTCCTCAAGCGCGCCCATGGCGGCTTTCTCGGCAAGGATTACAAATCCAAGGCTGGCCTTCCGGTCATCAACATTCCTGGTTGCCCGGCCCATCCCGACTGGATCACCCAGATCGTGGTGGCGGTGGCCACCGGGCGTGCTGCCGATCTGACGCTCGACGAGTTCCAGCGGCCAAAAACCTTCTTCACGTCCTTCACACAGACAGGTTGCACGCGCAACATGCACTTCGCCTACAAGGTTTCTGCGACCGAGTTCGGCCAACGCAAGGGCTGCCTGTTCTATGATCTGGGCTGCCGCGGGCCGATGACGCATTCACCCTGCAACCGAATTCTGTGGAATCGGCAGTCGTCCAAGACACGCGCCGGGATGCCGTGCATGGGTTGCACCGAGCCGGAATTCCCGTTCTTCGATCTGGCCCCTGGCACTGTTTTCAAGACCCAGACGGTCATGGGCGTCCCCAAGGACATGCCCAGTGGCGTCGACAAGATTGGTTACGTCAAGCTGACCGCCGCGGCCAAGGCGGCGTCTCCGCGCTGGGCTGAAGAGGACATCTTCGTCGTCTGAGCCAGTTTTGTCCCAAATTCGCTAGCGATCAAACTTCATTTCAGAAAGGTCATCGACCATGTCCGCTGCTATACAGACACTTGATATTTCACCTGTTGGCCGCGTCGAGGGTGATCTCGACGTCCGTGTCGACATCAAGGACGGTGTTGTCGTCAACGCCTGGACACAGGCTGAACTCTTTCGCGGCTTCGAAGTTATTTTGCGTGACAAGGATCCGCAGGCAGGCTTGGTGGTGACACCGCGAGCCTGCGGCATCTGCGGGGCGTCGCATCTGACCTGCGCCGCTTGGGCGCTCGACACAGCATGGAAGACCGAAGTTCCGCGGAACGCTATTGTGGCGCGCAATCTCGGTCAGATCGTCGAAAGTCTGCAGAGTTTGCCCCGCCATCACTACGGTCTGTTTATGATCGACTACACCAACAAGAATTACGCCAAGTCCAAGTTTTATGAGGAGGCCGTCAAGCGCTGGGCACCTTTCACGGGCACCAATTATGAGATCGGCGTGACCATTTCGGGACGGCCAGTCGAGATTTATGCGCTGCTCGGCGGGCAATGGCCGCATTCGAGCTATATGGTACCAGGTGGCGTAGTGTGTGCTCCCACGTTGACGGATGTCACCCGTGCCTGTGGTATTCTTGAGCACTTCAAGCGTAATTGGATCGAAGCCGTGTGGCTCGGCTGCACGCTGGAACGCTACCAAGAAATAAAGTCCTACGATGATTTCATGGCCTGGCTCGATGAACGTCCAGAACATGCCAATTCCGATCTCGGCATGTTCTGGCGCATGAGCCTCGACATCGGCGCCGACAAATACGGCAACGGCGTCGGGAAGTATGTCAGCTGGGGATACCTGCCGCACGAAGACAAGTATCAGAAGCCGACAATCGAGGGCCGCAACGCGGCGTTGATCATGAAAAGCGGCGTCTATGACGGCCACGCCGACACTCACAAGCTGATGGACCAGAAATTCACCCGCGAAGACACGCTTCGCGCCTGGTATGATGAACCGGGCGGCGTGCATCCCTTCGACCGTACAACCAAGCCGACCCGAAAAAACACCGTCGACATGGCCGGAAAATACTCTTGGGCGACCGCCGTGAGACACAACGAGGACGGTCGCCTCGAGGCAGGGCCACTGTCGCGTCAATTGATTGCTGGTGGTAGGCATGGCGAGAGCTTCCAGCATTACGATCCACTGGTTCTTGATATGTACAAGAAACTCGGTGGCGCCAGCGTCATGCTCCGCCACTTTGCCCGGATGCATGAGGGATTGGCGCTTTACCGCCAGGCCGAGCACGCATTGCGCGAATTCAAACTCAACGATCCCTGGTACATCAAGCCGACGGAGAAGGATGGTCGCGGCTGGGGTGCGACAGAAGCAATACGTGGGGCGCTGTGTCACTGGATCGAGGTGCAGGGCGGCAAGATCAAGAACTACCAGATCATAGCGCCGACGACGTGGAACGTCGGTCCGCGCTCGCAGGACGGCAACAGAGGGCCGATGGAGGAGGCTCTGATCGGGGCGCCTATCGCCGACCCGACCGATCCGGTCGAAGTGGGTCACGTCTGCCGGTCATATGATTCCTGTCTGGTGTGCACGGTGCATGCCCATGACGCCAGCACTGGCGAAGAACTCGCGCGTTTCAGAACGGCTTGATTGGAAAAAGTTCTCCTTCAACAGTCGGTATCTCGGCGTCCCGCTTATCAGGATCGCCGACCATCCCGGATGGCGAAGCTCCAGACAAGGCGAGTGAAATGAATAATGAGCAGCAAAAAGCTATGCTGCGAAAGATGGCCCATTTCATGGATAATGGGCTGAAGACGCAGACCGAACCTTTTCCGGAAACGGAAAAGGAGTTCGCAGCTATCCTTGACGAACTGCGCGCTCTCAATCCCGACGACCTGGAAGCCAAGATGGTTATCAGCGGTTTCTTCAATCGTCCCTATGGGCCGGATCGGCAGCGCTGCATGGAGTGCCTGTACTATCTGGTGCATCGCGAATGGTGTGACTTGCCAGAGCTTGCCGTGCCCGTTGATGCGGACTGGTGGTGCCGGCTCTGGCGCATCTGACATTGTGGGGAGGATGCCATGGCGCAAACGGCAGCAACGGATGCTGAGGTCCTCGAGCAGATCCGCTCGATGCTGGCAGGCGGCCTCAAGACCGAGGTTTTCCCGAGAGGTGACACCCACGAAGAGATTGCGCAGATCATCGCCCGTCTGCGAGAATCCGATGGAAGTCTGGAATCCAAGCTGGTGATCGGCGGCTTCACGCTCGAAACGATCGAGCATGGCGGCATCGAGCAACCTTGCGAGACCTGTATGTACTATCTCTTGCATCGCAAGTTCTGCGAATTGCCTGAGTTCGCTGTTCCGGTCGAACCGGAATGGTCATGCAGGCTCTGGCGGATCTGAACGGTGGCGAGATGATCGCAATCATCGGATGCGGCAACCCTAACAGGCGGGACGATGGCGTCGGCCCAGTTGTCATCGACCGGCTGAAGGCGCGCGGAATAGAACACTTAGGCGTCAAATTGTTCGATGCCAGAACAGATGGAATGTCGGTCATGTTCGCTGCGCGGGGCTGCACGACTTTGATCGTTGTTGACGCTTCCAAATCCGGAGTCGAACCAGGAACCATCCACGAGGTGCCGGGGGTGGAACTGGAGCGGGCCTATTCACCGGGGCTGAACCTGCACGATTTCCGCTGGGACGCCGCCCTCTACGCCGGCCGGCAGATTTTTCGCGATGCGTTTCCGCAGGATGTGACCGTGTTGCTGATCGAGGCGTCTGAACTGGACCTTGGCATTGGTCTTTCCGACGTGGTGGCGTGTTCGGCTGAAAAGGTCGTAGGTCGTATCGAAGTCCTGGTTGCAGCACTTATACCGGGGCAACAAGCATGTCCGGTGTCTTAATCGAGCTTAGGCGCGGCGGGCTCTATCTGTCCTGCGAGGTCTATGAGCGCTTCTTCGCGGGGCTGGAGACCGTGGTCCTTCTGCGGCGAAAGAGCGACCTGGTTGTGCTGCCTGTGCGTCACCCGGCGGCGGGCGGTTATTTGCTGAAGCGGCGCAACGGAGTTGGGGATCGCGTTGTCTTCGCCCCCGATTTTTTTCGTGAACATGGGATCAGCGATGATGCCGACTGCAAACTTGAGGCCGACTGGGATGCCGAGCAGGTAGCGCTAATTGCCAGCGAATGTTTTGCTAGAGCGGTTTTCCCTTAATCGGAGTCGTTTGTTTGCAGTGAACGGCTTGTTCTGATTCCCTGATCGAAGTGATTTGCGGAAGGAGCAGCGGCATGGCACGAGCTTACAGCCTGGATTTGCGGACGCGTGTTATCGAGGCGATAGAGGCAGGCCTGTCGACCCGAGAAGCGGCACGGCGGTTTGCCATCGGGATATCGACGTCTGGTGCATGGTATCGGGCCTGGCGTTCGAGCGGCAATCTGGAACCTGGGCGGCAGGGCAAGCCGAAGGTATCGAAGCTGGACGCGCACGAGACTTTCATTCTCGCCTTGGTCGAGACCGATGAGCGGGACATCACGCTTGCCGAGATCGTCGATCGCCTTGCGGCAGAGCGCGGGGTCAAAGCCAGCCTGACGACGGTCCATGCGTTCTTCGCAAAGCGTGGCATCACGTACAAAAAAAGACAGCGCACGCGGCCGAACAGCAGCGACCGGATGTTTTGGCAGCGCGGGAAGAGTGGTTCGAAGGCCAACTCGATCTCGATCCGAGCCGCCTGATCTTCATCGACGAAAGTGGCCTCAATACCAAGATGGCCCGGCTACGAGGCCGCTCTGCGCGTGGACAGCGTTGCCGGGCGGCTGTTCCTCATGGGCACTGGAAATCCACGACCTTCACGGCCGGCCTGCGCCTCGACGGGATCGTCGCGCCCTGGCTCCTGGACGGCGCCATGGATGGCGAAGCATTCCTGGTCTACTTGCGCCGCGTCCTCGTGCCGACGCTTCAACCCGACGATGTCGTCGTGATGGACAACCTGCCTGCTCATAAAGTGGTCGGTGTCCGCGAAATCATCGAGGCTGCGGGGGCTTCCCTTCGCTATCTTCCGCCCTACTCCCCGGACTTTAACCCCATTGAGATGGCCTTCGCCAAGCTGAAGGCTTTACTGCGAAAGGCAGCAGCCCGGTCCATCCCGGAATTATGGGACGCCGTGGCCGTCGCCATCGATCGTTTCCACCCCAAAGAATGCGAAAACCTGTTCGCCCACGCCGGCTACGATGCCTAACCGTGATTATCCAGAAACTGCTCTAGCACGCATTTTGCATACTAAGTTTACTATTCGTAATTTATATAGACAGGTAAAGGAAAGTGCGTTAGCATTTTTGCCAATAAAGTAAGCTGCATCTCACGCGGTCAGTGGAGGAACCCAAGAATGAACGGCGATCGCGTTGGCGACGAAGTGCGGGCAGCGTTGAGTGTGGCGGACGATGCGGGCGCAAGTCCCTCGGAGCGAACCGAAATGCTCATGGAAATCGCCATGGGGCTGCAGCAGCGTCCGAAAAATCCCGAGCAGATCGCCGCCGCCGTTTTTCTCTACGACCGCGCCTTGGCGCTCTGCCCCGAGGACCAGCGCCTGCTTGACGCGCGTATCATGGCGCGCAAGGGCACGGCGCTTCTCGTCCTGCCGGAAGGCGGCACGCTGGCGCTGCAGCAGGCCCGCGAGGCTTTCGAGGCCGCCATCCCGCATTTCACCGATTTCGGACGTCCGGAGGAACTGGCCGAGACAGAGATGAACCTTGGTCTTGCCATCCAGAATCTCGCCGGTCAGCACAAGGCCCGCATCACCGACGCGATCTCGGCCTATCAGCGTGCTTTGCGCACCTTCGACAAGCTGCGGTTCCCCAAGGAATTTGCCATCGTGCAGAACAATGTGGCGACGGCTTTCCTGTCGATGCCGTTCACCGACTCCAGAGCCAAAATGCGGGAGGCGCTGGCCGTGCAGGCGTTCGAGGAAGGCCTGAAGGTTGTCAATCTGATCGATCATCCGACCGAGTACGCCATGCTGCAGAACAATCTCGGCAACGCACTGCAATATGCTTCATCGAGTCGTACGCTGGAAAATAATTTGCGCGCGCTTGACGCTTACGATGAGGCCCTGAAAGTCCGATCGCGTGAAACGATGCCCCTCGAATTTGCCAATACGATCGCCAACAAGGCGAACTGTGTATGGAACCTGCCGGACGATCCAGAGCATCCCGAACGTGGCAATCGAGTTAACCTGCTTCTCGCGCAACAGTATTACCAGGAATGTCGTACTATTTTCAGCCGTAGCGGCGAAGCAGAAAAATCTCGCTTCGTTGCCGAGGCCTGCGACCAGATCGGCCGCGAATTGCTTGCCGTGGCGCCCACGAACGGAACCGGCGCGCACGCGCAAACCGGGTGATGGTTATTTCATCAAGCATACGAAAGGAGAATGGCAAGTGACGGCAGTAGTACTCACAATAGGCAGCGTCGCATTGGCGCTTGCAACAGGGCTCGTGGCCTCGGGTATCGGCGGAGCCATCGGCGGCGTGGCGACCGGTGGCAAGGCTCTCGGCAACGAGCTGGCCGCTATGTTGGGCTCCTTCTATGGCCCGGTTGGCGGATTCTCCGGCGTGCTTGCTGGTATCGTCATCCTGGCTCTTGTCGGCTGAGGCGGCGCCATGTGGGAAATGGCCAAGAGCTCCATCCTCCTGTTTTTGCGCGGGAAACTGTTTTCCGAACCGTCCAAGGTCTATCGCCAATCGGCGATAGGCGCCGTCACAACAGCTGTGCTGGTCGTAGTGCTGGCCAAGCTCGGCCTGCCTGTAGCCGCAGCGACTGCGATCGCCGGCTTGATCGGGGGTGCGTTGCAGCCATATCTCTTCAAAGATCTGCGGTATCGGTGAGATGAACGCCGTCGACCTCATCCCGACTAAACGCGACGATCTCGCCGGTCTTGCCGGCGACATCCTGCGGGTCGAGGCGATCTTCGCCATTTGGGACGAGACCCAGCGTAGCGCCGTCGAAGCCTACCGGCGCGCCATCGAAGACCTGAACGGCGAGGCGCTACGCCGGCTGGTGAAGGCGCTGAAAGAAGAGCCTGCCGCGCTCGCGGCCATGAAGCAAGCGGTGACCGACGAGGTCGTCTACGCCGTGCTTCGCCGTCACAACATCTTGAAACCCAGCCTTAGCGAACGGGTGGGGGCAGCACTTGATGGCGTGCGCCCGATGCTCGCCTCGCATGGCGGCGATGTCGAACTGGTCAGCGTGAGGCCGCCGGCGATCGAGGTGCGCTTTGTCGGCGCCTGCGATGGATGCCCGGCTTCGGCCCTGACCTTTCATGCCGGCGTCAAAAAGGCCATCGAGGAGGCCTGTCCGGAGATCTCCGACATCATCCAGATCAAGAGCATGAGCAATGCGGCCGACAATGACAGCGTCCGCTTCGTCAGCCCGTTCGCGCTCGGCGCCGTCGGCGGCTGGCACCTGGTCTGCCGCCTCGACGAAATCCCGCTCGGCGGCATAAGCACCCTCGTCGTCGGCGGGCAGGACGTGATCCTGTCGCGACAGGATGCGATCGTGTCCTGCTTTCAGAATGCCTGTGCTCATCTCGGCATTCCGCTCGATAGCGGCGATGTCGAACAGGGCATCATCACTTGCCCGCATCACGGCTTCCAATACGACCTTTCCAGCGGCGAATGCCTGACAGCTCCGGAAGTGGCGCTGCAGTCACACGCCGTGCGCGTTATCGGCAATCGCGTCGAGGTGAGGCTATCATCGTGATCCGCATCTCGCTCTCGCCTGACTATCGCCGAGCCCTGCCGCCAGTTGGCATGGCACTGCCGCCGATGCTCGACCCAGCCGGCGCGCGCGTCGTACTTGGCAACCAAGTGGATGCCGACGGGCTGCCTGACTCGGTCGCGCCGAAACCGCATACGCTATTCGGGCCGCGGGGCGTCTGCTTCGCGCCGCACGAAGGGCCGTGCTTCGTTGCCGACACCGGCCATCATCGCTTGATGGTCTGGAACAAGGTGCCGGATCAAGACAATGCACCTGCCGACCTTTTGATCGGCCAGCCCGACTTCTTTTCCGAAGGCCGCAACGCGCGCGGCGTGGTCGGTGCGGCGACCTTGAACATGCCGACCGGCATTTCGACCGACGGCACGATACTCGCCGTCGCCGACGCATGGAACCACCGTGTGCTGATCTGGCGCACTCTGCCCGAGCATTCGAACCAACCGGCGGACCTGGTGCTGGGGCAGGCGGATTTTTTGAGCGGCGTTGCCAACCGTGGCGATGCCGTTGCGGCCGCCGACACGCTGAACTGGTGCTATGGTGTCACCGTCGCCGACGGACGGCTGTTTGTCGCAGACACCGGAAATCGTCGTGTGCTGGTCTGGAACTCGCTTCCTCAACGCAACGGCCAGGCCGCTGATCTGGTGCTGGGCCAGACGGATATGGTAACGCGCGACGACAACGCGTCGGGCTCGGGCGCCGCGGTCGGCATGCGGTGGCCGCACAGCGTGGCTGTCGATGACAGCCGGATCCTGGTGGCGGATGCCGGCAACAACCGCATCATGGTCTGGAACTCGATGCCCAATGTCGACGGCGCGCCATGCAGCTTCGTGCTGGGCCAATCGAGCTTCGACGGCAACGACCACAACCGTGCCGGTTACCATCCCAACTATCGCTCGCTCAACATGCCTTACGGGACGGTCGTTCACGACGGCCTCGTTTTTTGTGCCGACACCGCCAATTCCCGTCTGGTCAGCTATTCCCTTGATGATCTCGGGATGGACCGCGCCGCTTCCGGCCTCGCCGCCCAAACCAGCTTCTGCGACAAGGGCGACAATCGCTGGCGTTTCGCCGCACGCGATAGCGTCTGCTGGCCGTTCGCGCTGTCGGCGTCAGGTACAACGCTGGCGGTTGCCGACACCGGCAACAACCGCGTGCTGTTGTGGGAGGTGGCCGCATGAACACGCTGCTTTGCGTGCCGCGCACCGATCCGGCCGAAACGGTCGAGATCAGGCTGCGCGGTCGCGTGCAGGGCGTCGGCTTCAGGCCGACCGTGTGGCGGATCGCCCGCAAGCTCGGTCTCGATGGCGACGTTCTCAACGACAGCGAGGGTGTGCTCATTCGCCTGCGTGGCGCCGTGTCCGCCGTTTCCGCGCTGATCGACGAGTTACGAACATTGCCACCGCCGTTGGCCGAAATCACCGCTATCGAGACGCGTGGCTACGGTGGCACAATCGAGCCGGGTTTCGTCATCGTCGACAGCGTGGTCGGTGCGGCACGCACCGAAATCTCACCCGACGCCGCCATATGCGACGCATGCGCGGCCGAGATCGCCGACCCGTTCCTGAGCCGCTTCCGCTACCCCTTCACCAACTGCACCCACTGTGGTCCAAGGCTGAGCATCGTGCGCGCCGTGCCCTATGACCGCGCCACGACGACCATGGCGCCCTTCCCGCTCTGCGAAGCTTGTGGTACGGAATACCGCGACCCCGCCGACCGCCGCTTTCACGCCGAGGCGACCGCCTGTCATGTCTGCGGGCCGAAAGCCCGGCTGATCCGTTTCGACGGCCGCGCGCTCTCCTTTGAACAATATTCGATGCTCGACGACGTTGATGCCGCACTCGGCCTGATCCAGAAGGGCGAGATCGTCGCCATCAAGGCACTTGGCGGCTACCAGCTGGCTTGTGACGCCACCCGGCCGGAGGCTGTCGCCATGCTGCGCAAGCGCAAGCGCCGCGATGCAAAACCCTTCGCGCTGATGGCGCGCGATCTGGATGTGATCAGACGCTATGCCACGGTCAGCGACGAGGAGGCTGCCGCGCTGACAAGCCGCGAGGCGCCGATCGTGCTGCTTGCCGCCGACGGGCCGGAGAAACTGCCGGAGGCAATCGCGCCAGGTCTCGGCACGCTCGGCTTCATGCTGCCGTCGACGCCACTGCATCTGCTCCTGCTTCGCAGGATGACCCGCCCGGTCGTCATGACCAGCGGCAACCTATCGGACGAACCGCAGGTTATCGACGATGCCGAAGCGGCAAAGAAACTGTCTGAAATCGCTGCCTACGCCTTGATCCACAACCGCGACATCGCAAATCGCATCGACGATTCCGTTGTGCGCCGCATGGGTGGAAAACTGCGGGTGCTGCGCCGCGCGCGTGGCTATGCACCGGCCTCGATCGCGCTGCCGTATGGTTTTGAACAGGCGCCGGAAATCCTCGCCTATGGTGCGGAACTGAAATCGACCTTCTGTCTGGTCAAAGACGGACGCGCGGTGTTGTCGCAGCACCAGGGAGATCTCGAAGACGCGCTGACCTACGACGACTACCGCAATAACCTTGGGCTCTACCGGGATCTGTTCGACCATCGGCCGGTGGCGCTGGCGGCGGATCTGCACCCGGAATATCTCTCGGCAAAACTGGCGCGAGCGACAGCTGCCGCTGAAAACCTGCCACTGCTGGAAATTCAGCACCATCACGCTCACGCTGCCGCCTGCCTCGCCGAAAACGGCCGCGCGCTCGATGCTGCACCTGTTCTGGCTGTCGTGCTCGATGGGCTCGGCTATGGCTCGGATGGCGGCATCTGGGGCGGAGAATTCCTGCTGGCCGACTATCGCCGCTTCGAGCGGCTGTGCACCTTCAAACCGGTCGCCATGCCCGGCGGCGCGCAAGCCGTGCGCGAGCCATGGCGCAACCTCTATGCCCACCTGATGACCGAAATGGGCTTCGCCGCCTTCAAGATGAATTTCGAGGATCTCGACCTGTTCGCCGCCCTTTCTGCCAAGCCGCTTGCAACCATCGGCGCCATGCTCAAGGCTTCGCTCAATTCACCCAAGGCATCGTCCTGCGGCCGACTCTTCGATGCGGTCGCAGCCGCTGCCGGATTGTGCTTCGACCGGCAGGCCTATGAGGGCGAGGCCGCGGCTCGCCTCGAAGCCGTTGTCTGCCACAAAACCTTTGTCGAGGAAGGCGATCATCTCGCCTATCCCTTGCCGATCCCGAACCTGAAAGGCTCTGGGCTTCCTTATATCGAACCGCTCGGCATGTGGAATGCCATCCTAGGCGACCTCATCCTGAAAACCCCGGCCTCGGTCATTTCGGCCCGTTTTCACAAGGGCCTGGCGAAGTCGATCGCCGCTATGGCGCTGAAGCTGGCACGAGGTGATGAGGACGATGCCCCGCCGCGTTTTGACACGGTCGTGCTGTCGGGCGGATGCTTCCAGAACAAGGTGCTGTTCGAGCAGGTTCTCAGCAGGGTTGAGGCCGTGGATTTCAAGGTTCTGACGCACGCGAAAGTCCCTGCCAATGATGGCGGCATCGCGTTCGGCCAGGCGACCGTAGCCGCCGCTCACCTCATCGACGCCGGGCAAGTCCGGCAGAAAGCGAGCTGACCATGTGCCTCGGAATCCCAGGACGGATCGTCAAGATCGATGACCACCTGAAGAAGCTGGCGACGGTCGATGTCAGCGGCGTCAGGCGGCAGGTCAACATTGCCTGCATCGTCAACGAAACCCATTCCGTCGACGACTGCGTCGGCGACTGGGTGCTGATCCATGTCGGCTTCGCCATGAGCCGCATCGACGAGCATGAGGCCGCCGAGACCCTGAAAATTCTTACCGAACTCGGCGAAGTACAAGCCGAAATGGAGTCGATGAGGCTGTCGTCGGTGCATTAGACCGCCGTCGGCGCGCTTCAAGTTCTGTTTTTATGCACGTCGTTGTCCCAAAACCGCTCCGCACTTTTGGGCGGCATGCAAGAGGAGGACGCCAGAATGTCCAGCGAAAGCGAACTGAAAGCGCTCTATCCGTTCCTGCACGGCAAGGCGCAGGACCCGGAAAAGATGAATGCGGCTTTGCTGCATTCCGTTGCCGAGAAAGCGCGCGACACCCGCGAAACCAATGAGAGCTTCTTCGGCGGCCAGGCCGAAATCCTGGTCGCGGCCGCGCACACGCTGGCGGATGTCTACCGCAACCATGGCCAACTCTTTTCGATGGGCAATGGTGGCTCGAGCTGCGATGCTTCGCATGTCGCCGTCGAGTTCGTCCATCCGGTCACCGCCGGCCGGCCGGCGCTCGCCGCCACCAATCTCGTCGCCGACCTCGCCATGATCTCAGCCGTCGGCAACGACCTCGGTTTCGACCATGTCTTCGTGCGCCAGCTGCTGGCGCACGCCCGCAAGGGCGACGCCGTCATCGGCATTTCGACAAGCGGCAATTCGCAGAACCTGGTGTCGGCCTTCGCCAAGGTCAGGGAGATGGGCGTTCACACGATCGGTCTCGCCGGTGGCGACGGCGGTCGCATGAAATTATCCGGCACCCTCGATCATCTGCTGGTCGTGCCGTCGACCTCGATCCACCGCATCCAGGAATGCCACGTCGCTGCTTACCACATCCTGTGGGACCTCGTGCACACGCTGCTCGCCGACGAACGTGGTTCCGCCGCCGGAAAAGGAAGCGTCCAATGAAATACACCGACGAATTCCGCGACCGCGAAAAAGCAAAAATCCTGATCAAGGAAATCAACAAGCTCGCCGCCACGATCGAGATCGCTAGGACGCGTCCAATCAACATCATGGAAGTGTGCGGCGGTCACACACATTCGATCTTCCGCTATGGGCTTGAAGGCATGCTGCCCGACGCCATCGAACTGGTGCATGGGCCCGGCTGCCCGGTCTGCGTCTTGCCGATGGGCCGCGTCGACGACTGCGTATCGATCGCCGAACGGCCCGAGGTGATCTTCACAACCTTTGGCGACGCCATGCGCGTGCCGGGTTCGAAGAAGAGCCTGCAGCAGGCCAAGGCCGACGGCGCCGATGTGCGCATGGTCTATTCGCCGATGGATGCGCTGACGCTGGCCAGGAAGAACCCGGATCGTGAGGTTGTGTTCTTCGGCCTCGGTTTCGAGACCACCATGCCGTCCACCGCGCTGACCGTGCTGCAAGCTGAAGCCGATGGCATCGAAAACTTCTCGGTGTTCTGCAATCACATCACCATCGTGCCGACGATCAAGGCGATCCTCGACAGCCCCGACCTGCATCTCGACGGCTTCCTCGGCCCAGGCCATGTCTCGATGGTCATCGGCACCGCGCCCTACGAATTCATCGCCGACTTCTACAAGCGGCCGATGGTCGTCGCCGGCTTCGAGCCGCTCGACGTGCTGCAGTCGATCTGGATGGTGCTGAAGCAGATCAAGGATGGTCGCGCCGAGATCGAAAACCAGTATGCCCGCATCGTGCCTGAGGCCGGCAACAACGCGGCACTTGCCGCGGTCGGCAAGGTCTATGAACTGCGTGAATTCTTCGAATGGCGAGGGCTTGGCTCCATCGACCATTCCGGCGTCAAGGTGCGCGACGACTACGCCCGCTTCGATGCCGAGCGCAAATTCGCCATTCCCGGGGTCAAGATCGCGGACCCGAAATCCTGCCAATGCGGCGAGGTGCTGAAGGGCGTCATCAAGCCATGGCAGTGCAAGGTGTTCGGCATCGCCTGCACGCCGGAAATGCCGCTCGGCGCGCTGATGGTTTCGTCCGAAGGCGCTTGCGCCGCCTACTACCAGTATGGCGGCGTCAAGAAGCACACGGCGGCCCGGCCCGATGCCAGCGTGGCGGCCGTGTCATGAACGTGCGGCCACCGCCACCCAAGCGCGTGCTGGGGGGCGTTTTCATCCCGACCGTGACGCTTGCCCATGGCGGCGGCGGCAAAGCGATGAAGGATCTGATCGACGACGTGTTCATCAGCGCCTTTGCCGGCGCGGCACCTGAGGTTCTGGAGGACCAGGCCCGTTTCGATCTGACAATGCTGGCGACTCATGGCGACCGCCTCGCCTTCACGACAGACTCTTTCGTGGTGGATCCGCTGTTCTTTCCGGGCGGCGACATCGGCAAGCTTGCCGTCTACGGCACCGTCAACGACCTCGCCGTCGGCGGCGCAAAGCCGCTCTATTTGTCCTGCGCCGTCGTCATCGAAGAAGGCATGCAGGTCGAGACGCTGCGCCGCATAGCGCTGTCGATGGCCGAGGCCGTGCGCGAGGCCGGCGTCAGCATCGTTACCGGCGACACCAAGGTCGTGCAGCGCGGCGCATGCGACAAGATCTTCATCACCACCACCGGCATCGGTGTGATCAGGCCAGGCCTCGAACTCGGCATTGATCACGTGAAGCCGGGCGATGCCATCCTGGTCAATGGGCTGCTCGGCGACCACGGCGCGGCGATCCTGTGCGCACGCGGCGACATGGAGCTGGAAACCTCGATCGAAAGCGATTGCGCGGCCTTGCACGGGTTGATCGAGGTGCTGCTGGCAGCCGCACCCGGCACGCGTTGCATCCGCGATGCGACGCGCGGCGGTGTCGCCACGGTCCTCAACGAGATCGCCGACGCCTCCGGTGTGTCGATCGAGATCGACGAAGCTTTGACGCCGCTACGCGAGGAAGTGCGCGGCTTCTGCGAGATCCTCGGTCTCGACCCGCTCTATCTCGCCAACGAAGGCAAGATCGTCGTCGTCGTGCCACCTGAGGAAAGTGCGGCGGCACTTGCCGCTCTCTCCGGCCATGCGCTGGGCCAGGGGTCATCGATCATCGGCCATGCCGTGCGCGGCGAGGCAGGGCGCGTCACCATGCAGACGGTATTCGGCGGCCGGCGCATCGTCGACATGCTGGTCGGCGAACAATTGCCGCGGATTTGCTGATGCACGAGCTCGGCATCACCCGCAACATCGTCTCAATCGTCGAGGAAGCGGCGAAGGGCCGCCGTGTCAAACGGGTGACGCTCGACGTCGGGCAATTCTCCGGCGTGATGCCCGACGCTATCCTGTTCTGTTTCGACATCGTCGCCAAGGGCACGCTGCTCGATGGCGCGCTTCTCGACATCCAGAAGATAGCGGGGCGGGCGCGTTGCCGGAGTTGCGGCGGGGCCTTCGACACCACCACGCTCTACCAGGCCTGCGCCTGCGGCTCCCGCGCCATCGACCGGCTGGCGGGTGAAGAGCTGAAAATCCGGGAAATGGAAATCGAGGAGGCTCCCTGATGTGCGGAACCTGTGGTTGCGGCTCGAAGGACGAAACGCGAATCCTCGACCTCCAGACCGGCAAGGAAACGGCGCTGGGCAACGCGCATGATCATGCCCGTCCGCATGACGACGGCATGCAGCATCGGCACGACCACGGTCATGAGCACAGCCACACTCACCCGCACGACCACGACGACGGTCACATCCATGATCACGAACATCCGCACTGCCACTCTCATGCGCATAGCCACGGCCATGAGCAAGGCCACGACCACCGGTCGGACCACGTGCATGAGCATCACCATCATCACGATAATGCGCATGGCGATGCGGAATTGCATGAAGCCGGTCACGATCATTCCCACGGTCATCACGACCACGCCGATGGCCATCACGATCACTCGCATGATCATGGCCATGACCATGACCATGACCGTGACCGTGACCATGACCATGACCATGGTGACAGCCACAACCAAGGCCACAATCTGGTGGTCGAGCTTGAGGCGCAGATACTTGCCAAGAACGATATGCTCGCCGCGAAGAATCGGGGTTGGTTCGCCGGCCGCGAAATCCTGGCGCTGAATCTGGTCTCCTCGCCCGGCTCCGGCAAGACGACGCTACTCGAGCGCACCATCCGCGACCTTAAGGACAGGATGCCGATCTCGGTCATCGAAGGCGACCAGGCGACTGCCAATGACGGCGAGCGCATCCGCGCCGCCGGTGCCGCCGCTGTCCAGGTCAACACCGGCGCCGGCTGCCATCTCGAAGCCGATATGATTGCCAAGGGCCTTGCCGAGTTGAAGCCGGCAGTCGGCTCTGTGGTCATGGTCGAGAATGTCGGCAACCTCGTCTGTCCGGCAATGTTCGATCTCGGCGAGCGCGCCAAGGTCGTCATCCTGTCGGTGACCGAAGGCGACGACAAGCCGCTGAAATACCCGCATATGTTTCGAGCGGCGGAGATCATGGTCATCAACAAGACGGACCTGTTGCCGCATGTCGATTTTAATGTCGAGGAGGCCATCGCCAATGCGCAAACGGTCAATCCGCAGATCAGGGCGATCCAGGTCTCGGCGAAAACCGGCGACGGGCTCGCCAGCTGGTACGACTGGCTGCAGGGTGAGGCGGCTCAAGCGCGGCTTGCAGGTTAAGCGATATCACAATGCCTCGACACGAGGCTTGCCATCACATCATCGGATCGAGAGGACGAAGTCATGAAGGACACGATCGTATCCGCTTTGCCGCCGACACAACATGCGCCGGCGGGTCATGGACTTCCCAATCCCTTCGACGATCGGCCAACTCGGGTGAGAACCAGGGCGGCGATGACCTACGTCCTGCTCATCGCCGCCAACATCACGGCATGGGTATGGGCGTGGATCGCCTTTGCCGATCGGCCAGCGCTGCTCGGCACCGCACTGCTCGCCTATATGTTCGGCCTGCGCCATGCCTTCGACGCCGACCATATCGCGGCGATTGACAATGTCGTGCGCAAGCTGACGCAGGAAGGCAAGGCGCCCTACTCGGTCGGCCTCTTCTTCTCGCTCGGGCACTCGAGCATTGTCATCGTGGCCTCCATCGCCATCGCCGCAGCAGCGACAATGATGCAGTCCAGGCTGGACGAATTTCATAGCATAGGCGGCGTCATCGGCACCGGCGTGTCAGCGCTGTTCCTGCTGGTGATCGGCATTGCTAACCTGTTTATCCTGAGAGGCATCTGGGCGGCGTTCTCTCGCGCGCGGCGCGGCGAAAAGGTCGTCGACGAAGACCTCGATGCGTTGCTTGCCGGTCGCGGCTTCATCGCCCGCATCTTCGGCCCGCTGTTCGGCATCGTCTCGCGCTCATGGCACATGTATCCGATCGGCTTCCTGTTCGGCCTCGGCTTCGACACCGCCACTGAAATCGGCCTGCTCGGCATTTCGGCAACCCAGGAGGCGCAAGGAATGTCGTTCTGGTCGATCCTTGTCTTTCCAGCACTCTTCACCGCTGGGATGTCGCTGATGGACACGACCGACAGCGTCCTGGTGACCGGCGCCTATGGCTGGGCTTTCGTGAATCCGATCCGCAAGCTGTGGTACAATCTTACCATCACGGCGGCGTCCGTGGCCGTGGCGATCTTCATCGGCGGCATCGAGGCGCTTGGCCTGATTGCCGACAAGCTCGGCCTCGAAGGTGGGATCTGGGGCTTCGTCGGCGCGATGAACGACAACCTCGCCAATTTCGGTTTCGCGGTTGTCGGCATCTTCCTCGCCAGTTGGCTGATATCCACTGCGGTATACAAGGCGAAGGGCTATGACAGCTTGTCGGTTCGGCAAGCCCGATTGGATCGATGACTTGCAACAAGTTGATCCATGATGTGAGGTTCGTCGGCATATAGGCAGGCATTGCGCCGGCGGATGGCCGGGGAAGGCCCTGGAGCCACAGGAAGACCTCCATGGTCTTCCATGCGTCTTGCCCGCCCGAGCCAAGCCGATTTGGGGTCAGCACGGCGTTGAGGCCAGAGCGCCCGCCGATCTTCTGACGAGAGCGCGACTGCCTGCGTCCTCGTCGCGCACATCCGAACCCACGCGACGCCTCGCAAGGCCTCGTCGTATCATCAGGATCCAAGTATCCAGGATCATGAAGGACAATTAGCCTAAAGCCTAAAAGCTAATTTGACTAACTCTAGACGAACTGTTGAAGACATTTTCCAGTACTTTCTCATTGCGCACGCGCTGATAACCTTCTCGATCCTTCGCAAACGCGCGTGCTGGCCGCGCGGTCACGCAAATATAATCTGTCGGTCGTGACAATCGCGGGCATCAAGGAGCGAGCGGTTTCGGTCGGCGTTGGGCGCAGTAATAAGCAGCCACAACATTATTTCGAAATACTTCGCCTTTGAAATCGGATTTTGTTCACCTGGCGCTTTAATCCGGGCGGAGGGCGATGAAATGCGGAGGAACGGGGCTGGACAGGGCCGAGTACGTTCGGACCTTGCAGCCTGCGGGGCTAGATCTTCGTCCTGAGGCCTTTGGGATCGAAGAAAGCCTGCAGGGATGCGTCGGCGTCGAACAGCTCGCCGTCTATTTCGATCTGCCAGCTTCCCGAGTCGATCCACCCGCGACTGACTCCACCAGCGTGGTTGACGTAGCCGAGTCCTATCGATGACCCCAGGGTAAAGTTCCGGACCCCAGAGGAGATGTAGCCGACAATGCCACCATCGTAGCGGATTAGCTCCTCGCGAAAGAGTAGGGGGCTTTGGATCCCGCAGCTTAAACGACAGAAGCGGCTTGCGCGGCGTGCCTGCCGCCTTCTGGGCCTCTGTGGCGGCCTTGCCTTGGAAACCACAGGCCTTTGACCAGTCGATCGTAAACCCAAGTCCGGCCTCGAGCAGTGTGTCGACCGGGGTTAGGTCAAGCTCGTACTCACGGTATGCTCGCTCGGAGCGGAGGTGCTCCAGGGCGTGATAGCCTGCCGGACGTAACCCGTGCTCGCCACCGGCTTCCCACAAGACATCAAAAACGTGCTGAGCCATCTCAGTGGGAATATGGAGCTCCCAGCCCAGTTCTCCGATGTACGTCAGCCGGTTGGCGATAACCCATGCTCTCCTTGTCTGCGTGCGCGCCATTAAGCAATCCACTTGTGCTCGTGCCTGACAAGATTAAAAGCTTCGACTAGGCTGTGGTCTGTTTTACTGTGTTTCGTTTCTCGAAGCGATGTATCGCCGTCAGTGCTGCAGTGATGGCGTCGATTTGCGCCATCCATCCAGCTTGGTCGCAATCATCGGATGTCTCATCATCGGGCACGGCGTTTTTCGTCAGCGCCGACGGATGGCTGGTCACTAACGCGCACGTCGTCGACGGTTGCAAGAGCGTAACGGTGGTCGGCCGAGGTGAGGTCACCGACCTTAAGGTCGACGTTCAAAAGGACTTGGCTGTTGACAAGAGTGCTGGCGCCGTACCGGCTGTCCTCAAGTTGACGAATTCTGAGCCGCGGCTGGGAGAAGACGTCGCGGCGTTCGGCTACCCGCTAACGACCGCCCTGTCGAGTTCAGTGAAGATCACGACCGGCAACGTGAACTCGCTACTCGGAATCGGTGACGACTCCCGCTACCTGCAGATTTCTACGCCAATTCAACCAGGCAATTCCGGCGGTCCCCTCGTAGATCGAAGCGGTGCGGTCCTCGGTATCACGACGGCGGTCCTAAACGACCGCGCGACCGGCACAGATAATGTGCCCCAGAACGTCAACTTCGCCGTCAGGGGAAGTGCGGTTCGATCGTTCCTTCAGAGCCGAGGCGTGGCATTCGATGCCGTCGATGCCATCGGGCCGCACCTGGAGACTGCGGATCTCGCAGAGAAAGTCGCACCAGCTGTGGTGCTGGTCCTCTGCCATAGTCGTGAGAGTGCTGCTGTCACCGACGCGGCGCCCGCTACGAGCAGCCCCGCCCCCGAGCCCTACGTGGCGTCGCGACCCTTCCGCAGCGTTGACGATTACGACGTGATTGGTTTTGACTACGCGACGCTGCGAAACGTTTCCGAGGCTCAATGCCACGCAGCCTGCAATGCCGATCGTTCTTGCCGAGCTTCGACCTACAACAAGCTGGCTCGATTTTGCTTTCTGAAGAGCGACGCCAAGTTGCTCGTGAAGAACCCGGATGCGTCGGCCAGCGTGGCCGAAGAACTGAGTTCTAGCGTGCTGGTGTCCACGTTCGCCGTCGCTTCTGGTCGTGACATGGTGGGCGGCGACTACGCGCGCATAAAGACAGATTTCGTGGGATGCTACATTGTGTGTGAGGCCAATCTGCAATGCCGCGCCTTTGCGTTCGTGAAGAAGAAGCCTACGTGCTGGCTGAAGGATCGGTTGGGGTCGCTTTCGGCAGAGCTGGGCGTCGATCTCGGCGTCAGGTGAACCCGCCTCGCTCGCGGCGCGCGCCTTCCGCCTCGTCAAAGACCCGGAGCTAGACGATGATTCGTGCCTTCCTTGTCGTGACGATCGCGACCCTCTTCGAAAAAGCCGCTCGCTATCGTCCTCGCAGGCCACAACGGTTCAGGAAAGTCCACGATGTGGCGGAAAGTCCTGTCGGATCGTCTGCAAATTCCACTCATCAATGCTGACCGGATGATGCTGTCGATTCTGCCTGAAACGGGCAGCGATGGGGCTCTTGTTCCCGGGCACAATCTCTCAGGGATACCGATAGAAGCTGGATGAAGGTGGCGCAGGATGGCGTTCAAGCTTTCGTCGGCCATGCGATGCAGTCCAAAGTTCCCTTCGCTATGGAGACGGTCTTTTCGTATTGGGAAGAGCTTCCGGATGGCATCGTTCATTCCAAGCTCGATCTCATCCGTGACATGCAGGCAGCAGGCTATTTTGTTCTGCTGCTATTCGTCGGCCTCGCCAATGTCGAACTTTCAATCCTGCGCGTTCAGACTCGTGTCGCGGAACATGGGCATGACGTTGAGACGGAGCGGCTGCTGCGCCGGTTCCCGAAAACCCAAAGAGCCATCGGGGCAGCGTCAATGATTGCCGATGCATCGGTGTACGTAGACAACAGTCGAGGAGGGGTTGGCCTTCACGGTCTGCCGTGTGCAAGTGGGCGAACAGTGCCTGTACGATCTGAGGCAGACGGGCCGCTCGGTACCATCGGCGATCGCACAATGGATTGATATCGTCAGCCCGCAAGCATGAAACGCAACAGCTTCTCCTTTGACAGCAGCCCGGCATCCTCGAGCGCCTCGAAATCCGGCAGTCGCGCAGCGTCTCAAGCCCGAACTCCAGCAGGAATTCTTTGGTGGTGACGTAGGTGTAGGGCGCGCCGGGTGTTGGGCTGCGCGGACCGGAGGCGATCAGACCGGCACCGCGCAGATGGCCGATCAGGTCGACCGCTATTGCGGCGACGGGTATGGAGACAGAGTGGGCCAACTCTTTGCGAGGTCGATACCAACTGTGGCAAGCTCGGACATAGATGGCTCCTCTGCTAGGGACGATAACATCCCGACTATGGCGCAATACGACGCCGGGAGAAACTCAAGGCGCTGCTGCGCAAGAAGGCGGCCAGAACCTTCAACGCCCTCTCAGACGCTCTCGGCGAAATCTGCCACCTTTTTGACCCGACACAGTGTCGAAACTTCTTCAAGGCTGCCGGATATGAGGCCGATTAAGCGCGACACGCGCTTTAATCGGCGTCCGCTGCCAGGGGCACGCAAGCTGCGGCGATATTTGGAGAAGTTCAGCTGCCGATCTCATCCCGAACTTCGCTGAACGCCACCGTTCTCGGGAGGTCGTTCAAGCCCTTCGTTGAGTCAACCATCAATCAGGCAATCGCCAAGCGGTTTGCCCAAGAAGCAACAAATACAATGGACGCCGCGTGGCGTCCAACTGCGAACGCGCATCCTCGACGGCACGCTCGACAGCGACTTCAAGCGCTGGCGAGAAACGGCTGAGACCAGAAAATGCACCCAAGCTGGCCGCCTGACGACCCCCAGCTTTTTCATGCTCCCCTTCCTGATCAGCACTCGCCAATACGCGTCAGTCGCAACATCTCCTTCAAAAAAATTCATAGACTCTTAGCAATTCCAAACGGCTGGGCAGGGTAGACCTATCGCAACATCTTAGGTCAGCGGGTCAACGCCATTGTGCCATGTAGTCTCCGGCCGCCGAACGCGGCAAGTCACTTTAAACAGGACGTCAAGAAGGATGCTCACCTCTGTAAAGGAACGTATATATCATACTTAATATAATGATACGGCTATCAAATAATTATCAAATGTACAAGCCGTGAATCCAAATAGAAAAGGTGTCTAACCAAGTTGCCTTTCTTTTTATCATTCATGATTATTACCAATGATGACACTGTCAATCGCCTAAGGACGGCGGCATTTATTATGCGACGCGCAAGCAGAGACGATAGATCCACTCACTCATCCAGGCACTCAGACGAGACCGCTCTATTCGGAACTAAGTCTGTGACTTTCGCTGAGATTTCAGATGAGGACCACTGCCTCGTCAAGCGGAGGCGAATTGGCTGCTGCAATCGTTACTTGCGGCCGCGAGCGAGAATTGTCGGAACAAGGCCAAGCTCATGAATTGCCGTCTCGCCGTCCCGGTGACCACGCACGGCCCGGTTGATCGGAGGGGTGAGGATTCGACCAAAGGCAACTGCGGCCAAACGAATCGGTTTGCAATTCCGGCTTCGCCGAAACGCGGATTGTGCTGTGCTGACCCCGGTTTCTCCCAAGAGCCTCAGTGGCACCGACATGCAGAGCCGATGCCCGCGAGGAAGCTCGCAGAACACTACCCTCCCAAGAGGAGAGACAAACGGCTGAGCCTGCTTGCGGCTGGAAGAAGGCAAAAGAGTACGTGGGATCGCAGCTAATGAAACGTCGTAACGCCGCGCGGCAACGGCAGATGCCGAACCTTGCATCGATCGACCTGAACCTGCTGATCGTGCTTGAGGCGCTGCTGGAGTACCGTAACGTAACTCGTGCGGCCCACCACGTTGGCCGAAGCCAACCGGCAACCAGCCGGGCGTTGGCAAGGCTGCGCGGCCTGTTCGATGACGATCTCCTGGTTCGCGCCTCAACCGGATTGACTCCGACGCCGCTCGGCGATCGCCTCGCCGAAATGCTGCCGGCAGCGTTAGATTCGATCAGTGAGATCGTAACGAGCCGCTCCGCCTCCCCGGAAAGGCGGTGGAAGGCAACGATCATGTTACCCGACCATCAAGCGCTGCTCTTGCTGCCGCGGCTGTACGAGCGCGGCATTCATCTCGACATTGCCACCGATCGGCTCCTCAGCGATGCCGCGAGCCGGCTTGAGCAGGGTGAGATCGACCTGGCGATCGGGCAGATTGACGCCGCTCCCCCTGGCTACATGCGGCGCAGCCTGTACACCGACCGCTTTGCTTGCCTGGTACGCCACGAACACCCAGCCGTGACACGGGGATGGACCAGGGAGAATCTTGCGTCGCTCCGCCACGCGGCCATCTCCTCGAACTTCAACGGCGGTTTCGGCCTGATCTATGATAGCCTGGCTAGGTTAAGCTTGCCGGACCAAGACCCAATGCTGGTTTCCGACGTGCTGACGGCTGCCCTAGTGATCTCGACAACCGACATGGTGCTAATCGTACCGCAGCTCGTTGCTGCGCGACTCGCCGCCATGCTGCCGCTGACGGTCGTCGACCCGCCTGTGCAACTGCCGACCTATGAGATTGGGTTGATTTGGCACGAGCGTTGCCATCACGACCCGGGCAATAGTTGGCTGCGCCGCGAGATCGCCGCCGCGCTGAGCCCCCACAACAAAACCGTCGAAACAAACCGAGGCCCGACGGCCGAATGTTTCGTCACATCGCAATAGCGTTGAAGTCGGGCATGCCAGTCAGGGCCAGGATGGCGCGTTCGGTTGCAGATTGATAAAGCCGTCGTTCTCTAGGGCGCGGATGTTGCGTGCGAGGATTTGATGCGCTTTAGGCCGTTGATGATGTCGGCGAGCCCCGCCCGCAGCGTCTGCCCGATGGTGCCCGGGCCGAGGTCCATTGGAGGATTATCGAGCAATGCAACAGTCGCGTTGCTGTCGAGATAGCTGAGCTTGCTATGGACTGTGGCTTCGAGGCGCTCAATCGCGCCTGGCATTGCCTCGCCTTCTTCCTCGATGAGGGCGGTGAGTTGATCCGAGAGCTCATCATTGAACTGCAGGAAGATGTCGTCGACACGCCTCCAGCTTCCGCCACGGGTTTCCACATCGATCAGCCGGTTGATCCTGCTCTTTACGTCGTCCCTCAGTGTCAACGCAGTGCCGAGACACGCCTCCCATGTGTCCTTGATGTTTTCGACCAAATTCACGATGACCTTCTTGCCTTTCTGATGGTCGGTCACTTTGACGCCAAGCAGATCAACGAGGTGATCATCGTTGCCAAGCCGCTGCTCCACCACGGCGATCAGACGCTCGACAATCTCGCGCCTGCGGGCTGCATCGCCTTCTTCCTTGGGCCATTGCGACGACACTATCATCGCGATTTTTTCAGAATTCGCCTCCGCCAGGGCAAAGGAAAGCTGTCGCTCTTGGGCCTTGGCCTTGGCCAGGCGAAACAAGGTCTCTATCACCTCGTCCTGTTTGAGGGAGTTGGTCGGGACTCTGTTAAGATCTATGCCGTTTACCGCGATCTCTTCCGGGCCGGAGCCGTGTGTCTCGTCCTGGACCACGCCGTCGGCCGTCTCGTCCACGTATTGGAGATTTCGCAGATTCTCAGGACATGCCAACATCAGCATTAACCGGCTGGTGGAGTTGTGCAGCTTTGCCTCCTGCTCGTCCGGGGGCGTCGCAGCCAGCATCGGCCCAAGCCAATCGGTAACTTTCTTAGTCAATCGGGCCAACTCGGCGGTCTGGCCCGCGCCGATTTGCTCGCTCAGACTTAGAACGTGATTGGAAATTGTTGCCGCCGCGCTGGCAACGCCCTGCTTCAGCACGTCCGAAAGAGGCCGCTGCGAATGCCCTTCCGCTTCGCTCCGGTCTATCCCCTCCCCGTTTTCGACACGTTCCGAAAGGGTATCCTCGGCGTTCTTGACGGTGTTCGTCGGTTGTTCATCGTCGTCTGCCGGGAGATATTGAGAGTTCGTCATGACAGTGCCTTCAAATAACCGAACGTCTTGTTCCGTTAACACTCCAGCTTCTTCCATGTCGGGTAGCCTCAGGCCGAAGCCCCTGAAATACTCTTTCATCCTCCTTTTCACCTGCTGGAATCCGGCTTTGCCTCCGCGGGCAAGTCGCAGAAGGATAACGCCGTCTTCGTTCATCTTGCCTGTGCCGCGCTGCAGAAGCGCAAAGCCGTCTGCTTTACCATCCTCACCGGTTTCATAAGGCATTTTTTTCAGGATTCCGACCAGACTATTGAGCCCGCTCTTCTTCACCAGCACGACAGCTTTCTCCTCCGGATCCCCGATTGTGCCAACGGCAAAACAGAACTCCACATCGGCTTTGCCTTTGGTCTGTTCGATCAGGTTCAGGAACGTCAGTGCTCTTTGCCTGTTATGGGCCTTAGCCATTGTTTGTCTCCAGTTCATCCTGTCCTTGATTATGGTGTGTCGGGTGAAGGGTGGGACAGGATCCGCTCACCCATCAAAGTAACTGGCGTCTTCAGCTCGCCTCTGAGTTCATTGTTTGATAGGCTCGGGCAGATTGGTGGCTCCCGACTCAATTTGGCGGATCGCAACGCCCGCCTGATCGTCTTTTTCCAAGCAGTCCGAACCCGTCAGCCCTTGGGTCTGGCTGAGCGAACGATACAGTTCGCCGAGATTCTGGAGCGCACTGTCGATCGGCGCCTGCGCGCTCACCTGACTATTCGGGAGTATGTCGACGCGTTGGTGCAGCCACCTAAGATGATCGTCCATATAGAGCCGGACGTAAGCTTCAGGCTTGTCCGCGACCGCTCGCGAGCGGATCAGTTCCGCAACGTCAGTTGGTGGTGCCTCGCTCTTTGCGACGCCGTTACCTTTCGTCATTCCGTCCTCGGGGGCCGGTCGCTGCTCGAGCCTTAACTTTTGCGCCGTCGCGACAAGGAACCGCAGCATCGGCGACGTCGGCGCGGTCGGCGTATCCAAGGTTCGCAGCGCGTCATCCATGGTGCCAATTGGGCGCAGAGACACATCGCCAATGAGCTGGTCCCGGCGGAACGCGAACTCCCGGGGGTGGAGGTCTGCCGCCGGGCGCCGCAGCTGCTGGCTCACGTCACCGGCCGCGGCCGGCGCGACTGCCTGTGCATCGAGCACCCAGCTTTCTGCAGCGACAGCGTCAGCCACCTGCGGCAGCAAGTGCAGGAAAGTCCCGTAGAAACCCATTCGTGTATAAAGGCCAGGAATTTTAGCACTGAGCGGCTGTCCCGATTTACGGACCAGGACGGTTTCCGCTAACGGCGCGGCATGGTCGTCCAGACTCGAAGTGGGCGGCTGCGAGGCCGCGGGACTGGTCGCGATGATGTCGAACACGCCGCGGGGCATCGAGACGGCCTGCAGTTTCGCGCGGCTCTTCTCGATCAGTTCACTATTAAGCGCTACATGAGGTAGTGGCGGGTCCAGGAGGGCGTCGAGGTGATCAGCGAGCGCGTGCCGAAGATCGGCGTCCGCTTCGGCCGGAAACATCACGCGCCAGTCAACAGCCATCCAGTTCTTGACGACCTCGCGCTGGAGCGGAGCCTGCTTACCCAGCATCAGGTAGACATTCAGTACCTCGTAGAGAAACAAAGGATCGTGTGTTTCCGCAAGTAATGTTTCCAAGCGGGAGATCAGCCGTGGCAGCAGGACAGTATTGAGAGCGCGGTGGTACGCCGCGCGCGCTTGAAGCGAGATTTTCTTGCTTTGGTCGAGACCCAATCCCGCGAGGCGATCGCCCGCCGTGTCGCCGTCGGCATTGCCGCCCCTGATATTGCGTAGCCGCTGGAGCAATGGCAGGATGGGTCGAAGCTCGCTGTTATCAACCCGGTCGAGGTTCAGCTTCTTGGCCTCTGCGGCATAGCTGTCAGCTGTTAGACGAACGCTCTCGATCAGCGTGACGTTTCGAACATAGGTGACCGTCCAGAAGACGCCAGCGGCGATCATGGCCGCCGCACCGATCGCATAGACGCCATATCGGACCCGCCGCTGACGCCGGAGGAAGCGGGGATCGGCATCGACGAGCTCAGCTTCGGCGAAAACGACATCGCGGAGCAGCCGGCCGATGAAATAACTGCGCCGCGGGCCAGGGAGCCCAGGACAAGGCGGCCTAGCGACCTCGAATATCTGAGATCTGGCCTCCGCAACACGATCAAACCGCGTGCCGACTTGCGTCCCGCTTACGAAGTAGACGCCGCGGAGCATAATCGGCTCCTGAAACGGATTCCGGGCGAATGCCTCCTGCAAGAACTGCTCGGTCACATACTTCAGGCTAGCAACCTGCTGTGGAAAGTCGAATATGAGTGCGCGACCTTGGGGGTTACTTTCTTGCTGCATTCGTTCAAGCAGCCTTTCGTTCAGGCGGCCAACCAGCGCATCGTATGCTGGTATGTAAGACTCCATCGGATCGCCGTCGCCCTCCGAAGGCTCTCTCGCGAATGTGAATCCGCACACGGCCTCCGTCCCCTCGCCACCAAGTTCACCGAAGAACTCGACAAATCCCGCCGCCAGATCACTCTTGGTGAATAGAACATAGACCGGCAGCTGCAGGCGGAGCTCCCTGTTTAGTTCAAGGAGCCGCTGACGGATGCAACTGGCTTGGTCGACGCTCACGTCGTCGGATGTCGAGTTCAGGTCGCTGATTGCGATGGTTACCAAGACCCCGTTCAGCGGCTGGCGCGGCCGATAGCGACGGAGCAGCCGAAGCAAGCCGCGCCAAGCCGCTTTGTCCCGCTCTGAATCGCTTTCATGAATCGTGTAGCGGCCGGCGGCGTCGATCAGCACCGCTTCGTCGGCAATCCACCATTCGCAGCTGCGCGTTCGCCCGAGGGCTCTCCGGCTGGACCTGTCCGCCAGCGGAAAGCTGAGCCCGCAATTGACGATTGCGGTGGTCTTGCCCGATCCGGGGGGGCCGATGACCAGATACCATGGCCGCTGATAGAGCCAGCTCTTGCCGACGATTCCGGCCAAGCGGCGCCCCTTGAGGATAGTAAGGGTCTCGCGGAGACGAAGGAGTGTCGTCTGCAGCTCCTTTTCAGCAGCCGTGCCAGCTCGGACCACGTCGGGGTCGGAACTCGCGGGATTCGCCTTCTTTCGCTCTGCCCCAGTCCCGTCCAGCGCGTCGGACACTTGTGATTGGACGAGGTCTTCGAAATAAGCCCGAACCCCGTCGAGTTTAGACTGAAGCGCGACGCCCACGGCATATCCGAGAATCACCATCGACGCCGCAATTTGACTGCCGAGGTCGTCGAGTGGCGTAGATTCACCGACCGAGATGTGCGGTCCGAGGATGAAGATTAAAGCACAGGCGATGCCCGCCAAGCTGACACGCACCCATAGCGACCGAAGCGTCTTTCGGATTGACTTCATGGCTGCCTCTCAGCGTGTCTTCCTGATGATGATTTCGATGCGACGGTTCTGCGCGCGGCCTTCGGGCGTATTGTTCGGCGCGATCGGCTCCGCGCGGCCTTTGCCTTCCTCTCGCACTCGCCCTGCGTCGCTCATCATGGATTTGATAATCTCGCCAGCCGCCTTGGCACGGGCAAGCGAGAGGTAGTGGTTTGAAGGAAAGACGAGCGATTGGATGGGCATGGCATCGGTGTGCCCGATCAGGACGACCGTTCCTGCCTCATCATTAAGAGATTGGCCGATCCGCAGAAGAAGCGGCACGAATGTTTTTTTCACCTTCGGACTCGCAGAATCGAACATCCCTGCGGCGTGGATGGTGACGACGACCTGCTGCGCGTCCTCGCTCACAGTGACGAGTCGATCACGGATTTCGGGCTCGAGAAAGTGACGCAGTCGATCGCCGCGCAATGCAACGGCTGGTTGCGGTACGATCCTCACCACGCTCCCTGTGCCGTTCGGCGGCAATTTCGCGAGATCGTTGAGGACTGTGTCAGCGCGGGCATTTAGTGCAAACAGGAGCCCGGTATAGATCGACAGGAGGACACCCGCCAAGAGCGCTACGACGACCCAGATCGGAACGAATTTGCGGCGCAGTTTCCGATCTTCACAGTCCCCGCGCCAGTGCAGGGACAGGTCGCGCTCCAAATCACCGCGGCCTCGGCGGATCAGACGGTAAACGTCTTCGCAAAGTACGCTGAGCTCGGCGGCTCCGCGCATAGTGACCCGGTGTCGGCCCTTAAAGCCCAACCTTATGCAGTAGTAGAGCAGTTCTAGGAGTTCGAGATTGGCGCGCGGTTTTTTTCTCAGGTGCGCCATCACGTCGAAAAAACGGTCGCCACCGAAGGTATCGCCAAACAGTGATCCGACCATGCTCCGTGTCATCCAGACGCTGTGGCTGCCCCAGCGTGTGTTGAGAACAACGTCATCGATTGTCGCGCAAAGGGCGTATTTGCAGATCTTGATCGCTGGGGAGGACAGTCCAAGCGGCATGATACGACGCTCAAAGGCACCAATCTCTTGCAACACTTTCAGGCGCAATCCCTCAACGTCGGAATGGCTGCCACCGCGCTTGAGTTGAGCGCAAAGGCCCAGCAGCGCCGCCGCGGCCGCGATCAGCGGATTAGGTTGATGGAGCGCAAGCGTCTCCCAGAAAGACTCGTTTGGTGCCGCCGCCGGCGGCGGAGGGATTTCCAGCGGCTTCTCGGCTGGCAAACGGGCCGGTGGCTGGTAAATTGGGATCGTTTTTTCAATCAACATCACCCCCCAGCTCATGCCTCTCGGAATGGGCGCTCTCGTCACGGCCCTGTGCCGGGTGCAGGTCGCCGACGCCCTCGCGATACGCGGATTCGAAGTGGGCGTCGAAGCTTCGGAGCTTATCAGTTTCGATGCTTGAGACGACTTCATCCAGGACACGGCCGAACGCATCCCAGCTTGCCGCCTTATGTTTGCTGGGCCAGATTGAACGGGTCCGCCCCAGCGCCCTTTCGATCGCTGATGGGGAGAGACGTTCACGGACACAGAACAGAGCCTTCTGCATAGTGGGCGCCCCAGGAAACTGTTTTGCTAACAGGCCCGAATGGCCCACAGTGCCATTTCGAGCTTGGGGAAGTCGCCGGCGACGTGCAGGGTCAACGCGGCGGAGCGAGGCAAGTCCATCCAGCAGCGGCTGTGCGGATCGACCTCGAAGTAGGTGAATCCAGCATGGAACGGAATCTGACGCGGCGCGACCGATATGGGATTGATGGTGATGCCCGGCAATGCGACTTTGACGAGTTCTTCGATCTTCTCGGCCGGCCCGATCTTGACATAGCGCGGGAACTCGCGTCGGAGTCGCTCGATCTCGACATCGGCCCGAGCGGCCAGCACGAAGCTTGCGGTCGTAAACAGCGACCGATCGGTCACCTCGGCGATATGGAACCCATATTTGTGCGGCCGTAGCGGCACCGGCTCCGCCGTCTGTTCGGGTATGGCGTTTAGTGACGACCGGATAGACTGGATCACAGGCAAAAAAGTATGCGCGAGAGCGTGGTGCTTGTAGTCACCGAAGGTCTGAGTACGTTTCTCAACCAGGGCAAAGGTGGCTAGTTCGCCCGCCAGTTGGAGCATGACGCCATACAGTGATTCCGGGTTTACGACCGCTGCCTTGGAAAGGTGGGAGAAGTAGGGCTCGTAACGATTGATCGCCTGTAGCAGAAGGAAATCGGCGATTTCCGCGATCCCATGCGTCCCCGAGTGCGAAACTCGCGCGGCCAAAGCCTCACCACGATGGTGAAGCAGGCCAGTGATCTCGGTGATGTAGTTCGAGAGGACGTGGGAGCTGGCACAGTCGGGAGTTGGCGCGACGTGCGCCTCATCGAGAATGACTTGCCGGTCGGCCCGGACTTGCATGATACGGGCGATCGGGAGGCAAGTGAAGGCTGACCGATCCGCCGCGTCCGGCAAGAGCTGAAACCGCAGCTGCGCCACCTCAATGGAGGCGCTGCCCCTTTCGCCGGCATTTGTGTCGATGATATCCTGACTTACGCCCGCGAAGCGGATCGGCACGTCAGCTTCCGCTCGCACGTCGGTTTCAACGGCCCCGCTTCGATGAAGCGGTACCGCCAAATGGATGAGCGAATCCCGAAGGTACTCCGGAACATCGTATGGAGTTGGCTGGTCGGCGTCATCGGGGATGCTGAACGGCGTGCCATCCTCCAAGACGCCACATGCCGTTTCGACAGCGATCTTGCCGAGAGCGAGTAGTTCGCGATTGATGCGGAGCTCAGTGATGCCCCAGCCATAGCCATGTAGAGCGGCAGTCCTGCCGCGTAGCAACTTTTCCACGTAACGGTCGTTCTGCTGAAAGTGCTGCGGTCGAAGAAACAGGCCTTCCGACCACACCACCCTGTTTTCTAAAGACACCTTAACTGCCCCGCGTCTGACGCACCGATGATTCAACCGCAGCGGCAATTTAGCAGGCTTCTACTGCTCCCTAACATGCGTAGCCGATATGCAACCATTCGCGGCCCGAACTGCGCCGTATCGTCGGCACAAGATGGGCGTAGGCCTCGAGCAGATGTTGGGGGCCGGTTCTTGTCGCTTCGAACGACACCTGCATGCGCAGCACAGGGCGATCCTTGCGCCGGACCATGTGCGCCTCCATCGGCCGGCTCGCAGCTCGGCCGTCGATGGCGCATTAAATCCCCAGTTGGCTCTGATTCGGCCGCGACAAATCGACTCGCATCCCAACCGCGGCGAACCTCAACAAGCGACCGCATACGGCGTGGACGCTCAATGCGCACCGACCACTCGAAACCAAACTTGGCAACATTGTACAGCGGACCACGACCCATCGGCGCGGCAGGACTTCGAAGCCGTTGGCGCTGTCCGACCGCTTGACGATCTCCATCGTGAACGTTCCGAGCTTTTGCAGGGCGCCGCGCAGTTTCGGCCCCGCATAGTCGCCATCGGCAAAGACATGGCGCAGCCACGGCCAGCGCTTGAGGATGGATTTCAAGACGGCCGGCGCGCCGTCGCGGTCTTGAATGTCGGCGGCGTGAACGACCACGCCGACCATCAGGCCCAGCGTGTCGACGACGATGTGGCGCTTGCGGCCCATGATCTTCTTGCCAGCGTCGAAGCCTCGTATTCCGCCGCTTTCGGTGGCCTTGACCGTCTGGCTGTCGATGACGCCGGCAGACGGGCTTGCTTCCCTGCCTTCGCGTTCGCGCGCCGCCATGACGAGTTCATTGTTGATGGTGCGCAGCAGTCCTTCGTCACGCCAGCGCCAGAAGTATTTCTGCACCGTCGAGAACGGGGGGAAGTCCTTGGGCAGAAGCCGCCATGCTCCGCCCGACGAAGCCATGTAAAGCAGCGCGTTCACAACCTCGCGCAGGTCCGTCTTGCGGGGGCGGCCGATCCGGTTCGGCGCCGGCATCAGCGGCTCGATCAGCGCCCACTCCGCGTTCGTCAGGTCGCTTGCGTAGCGCGGGCAGCGCCGTTCATAGTGAGGGCGAGTGGTTTCGGTCCAGGGCATCGTGATCTCCGTCGAATCTCAGCAATCCGACTGAATCACAACCCGCTGAAATCACTCACTTCTTTTTGGAGCAGATACTTAGAGCCGCGGCGGTCCACCAAATGCCTTCTGGATCAACGGCGAAGCAGCGGAATCCGACGCTGCACGCATCGAACCACCTGCGAATGATCGCCAAGCAACATCGAATGCCGTCGAGGCCGGTCCTTCCCAATGGTATCGGTTAAAGCGCGGGCCTGTCTACGTAGAAGGCCCGACACTATCACCAATACGCTTCGAGAGGTTCCTTCCACCATAAAACTCTTCCGCTGCCTTTCGGCAGACAACCGTGTAGAACTCATCCGCATCCTCGATGGTGTAGCCAGCGCCCGCGAAACAGCCGCGCGCTATCTCGTGAAGCGTATGCCGCATTGAACCCGTGTCATCGTACACTGCGTTGACGCACGCAATGATTACCATGACCTCTTCCTTCGAGAGCCGCTGCCGACCACTCATTAAACGAGCGTGGTTGATGCAGGCGACGGCATTGGCGCATGTGAATGAATCGCCCAGTCCAGAGCAGTCCTCGAAACCATTACCCTGCTCGTTCAACTTGAAATGCGCGATGGGCAGGTATTTCATGTCCGCGATTTGCGGATGGTTCAGATCCGCGACCACTGCGGGCTCCTGACCCGATCGGATCTCCTGGAGCCGGGTTTCGAAATTGTGCAGCCACGGACCCACCAAGCTAGTGTTGCGCTGCAGCTTGTTCTTGTCGGGTTTCTCGAACATCAGAGTCGAATCGAGCTTCTCAGTCTCCACCGGTGACAGGAAGCCGTGCTCAACCAGAGTCTTCATCACGACCTTTTCGGCATGGCCCCAGTGCGCAGCATAGACCTGTCTAAAATTAAGAATGGCTTGGCCGGCCGCGAACTGAGCTTCCTCGCCAAGCCCGCAGTCCTTGTCGAGGAGTGCTTCGAGTGTCTCGTTGCATCGCTTGAGAGTTACGCCCTTCTCGCTGCGGATGGTATCGTGGAAGTGCCGGGCACCCTTGTTCACGAAGGGATGAGTGATTGACCTTGACGTGTAGCCGTAGGCACCGGTCTTCTCGTTGAGTACGCCTGTCAAAGCGTACTTGTTCTTCTGATCGTACAGCTGGCTCTTTGTAAGGTCCGGATCCTTGGGGACTTGCGGCGGCCTGTACTTGGTCACGCACTCATTTTTAACAAGATGACCCTTCATGCACGCCAGGTTCAGAATGAGTGACGCGCGCGCCTGCTCATCGTCCACGAGGCGCGCGACGTGCACGCGGGTCGCCGCCCGGTAATCAATCAACGTTGCAAATTGATTGTTGCCACAGGTACGGATTCGATCCGCGGTGCGCTCACTCGAACGCTGGGTTTCGGCGCCGGCGGCGTGATAGCTGTCATAATACTCCCTCGCTTTCGCGTGAGCGGTCCTGAGCCGCTCGTTGCTGGTGAAGCCCATTTTCCCGTCATGCAACGCCGTGGTGGACAGGAAGAAGTTGTTGGCGACTTCGTTGTAGGCGTAGCCCGCACCCGCGAGGAACAAGCCGTACTTAACCGCGCGCGCGGAAAGGCTCGATCCTTGCCCCGTTCCGCCTTTCCCCGCTCCTTTCCTGCCGAGCTCTCCCTCCGGATTCAGCAGTGCAGAATGCCTTGCAGGGGGTGGCGCCGTGCTCTGGGAACCAACCTCGGTGAGTGCACGAACCCAAGCGTAAAATACACTCCTCGCACTCGGATCCCCAGCCACTCCGTCAAGAAGCCGCTGGGTCACCGTTAATGCGCCTTTAGGTTCTCTATTTCCACCCCTCATGTCGCCCTTACGACGCCTCCGCTTCGCCGCTTTTTGATCTGCCGCACAGATCGATGTCGCGGTTACCAAACACCTGGCGCGTCAGCTCGCCCTTAATTTCGCGGGCGATCTCGTTACGGATGTGAATCCGAGCTCCCGCTCGGCGTCAGCGTCGCCGGCACCGGTCAAACCTGCTCTGGCCAGTCATCGCTGCAGGCGTCTTGTTGCCTCTTCCCGATTCTCATTTTCTCTTTGATCCTCTTTTGCAACCCATGCGTCCAGGACGTGGTCCAGCTCCGCTTCCCCTTGGGTCATGCCTTCGATCCACCATTCCGTGGTCACTGCCGCCACTCCATACCAGGATAGTGAGCGTCCCATGCTAGTGCCTGGCAGCCGCCCCTTGCCATGCACAATCAATATTCCATGATGCACGGCGACAGAGTTGCTCTCGGTCAGGCTCGACGACCAAGCAGCCTCGTGGCCGCCCCTTTTTGCAGAATTTGACGCACACAACCGCTCACCCCAGGCATTCACTGCTCCTCTACATGCGCAGCCGATATCAGCCACAGGATGAAGCGTGGACTCCGCGCTTCAGCATACCTGCATATCAATCACGCATGCGAAATATCCCGGGATCATCATTAAAATGAGCGAAAGGGCCCAAGGCACTCCGGGATCGGGGTAGCACGGACCCAGTAAAAGTCACGACGTCCAGGGTTGTCATGCTCGATGCAGAATATCTATTGAGGCCGGTCAGCGAGGGCAACGCGTGCGGGGACGCTCTCGATTACGACTTAAGCTTCCTGGAATTTGAGATGGCGTCGCAGGGGAGGCCTGCCCAGCATATCGGCGGCTCTCTCAAGGCGGAAGAGGCTCCCAATTGGGAAGAGGTGTGGCGGCTCGGCCTCGACCTTGCTACGCGTACCAAAGACCTTCGCATCGGCGTCTTGCTGACACGCTCCGCTGTCAGCCAGTTCGGCTTCTCTGGACTGGCCAAGAGCCTTGAGCTTCTCGTCGCTTATGTCGAGATTTACTGGCCGGAGCTACATCCGCGGCCGGATGCAGACGACGGCGGCGACCAGACCGTGCGTCTCAATGCTTTGGCAAATCTGTGCGATCCCTCCGGGCTTATGGCGGACATCCGCCGCGTTCCTCTCACCGCTTCCAGGCGGTTCGGAGCATTTGCGCTCGGTGACTGGATGTCAGCGCAGCAGTCTCAGCCATGTGAAGTTGATACCACGACCATCAAACTCGCCTTTGGCGACACCGATCCTGGCCAGTTCGACCAAACAAGCGGTGATCTCGACGCCAGCCTCTCGGCGGTCATCGATTTGGATGGTAGCGTTAAGCGGCGCGTCGACATGGCCGAAGCCGTCCGTTTCCAACCTCTAACAGCGCTGCTTCGCCAAGGCAAGGAACTGGTCGATGCCCATAGACGCTCCGAGCCCGTGGCCGCAATGCCCCTGTCGGAGGATTCTGGCGACGCCCCATATCCGGGAGAGATCCGCGACCGAGATGACGTCGTCAATATCCTCGGCCGCGTTTGCCGCTGGTATCAAGTTAACGAGCCGGCCAGCCCCGTACCAGCGCTGCTCGAGCGGGCGAAGCGTCTCGTGTCGAAGGACTTCATGGCTCTAGTGGCAGAGCTGGCGCCGGAGGGTGCTGCGCACTACCGCTCCATAGCCGGCCTGATTGCCGACGAGGGTACTTGAGGCATCGCAACTTCATAGCCGACAAGGAGAATGGAACACATGGCAAAGGAGAGCAGTCAAAAGTTCATTTCGCGAAATCGCCCTCCTCGCGTCCAAATCGAATACGACGTCGAGACCTACGGCTCGCAAAAGAAGGTGCAGCTTCCCTTCGTGGTCGGCGTCATGTCTGATCTCGTAGGCGATCCTGCCGCGCCGTTGCCTCCGCTTGCCGAGCGCAAGATGATGGAGATCGACATTGACAACTTCGATGATCGGCTCAAATCGCTGAAGCCCAGGGTGGCGATGCGGGTAGCGAACCTGTTGACGGGCGAAGGCCAGCTTGCCATCGAATTGAGTTTCGAGCGAATGCACGATTTCTCGCCTGCGGCCGTGGCGCGTAAGGTCGACAGTTTGAACAAGCTGCTTGAGGCGCGAACGCAGCTTTCTAATCTTCTAGCCTACATGGACGGCAAGAACGGTGCCGAGCGGTTGATCGCCAATTTGCTCGCCGACCGGTCCCTGCTCAGCGCCCTGAGCGGCGTGCCCGAGGCTGAACATAAAGCGCCTCAGTTGCCACCCACAGAGACGAAGTAGAATTGATCATGACGTCCACAGATACAATCTCCGCCGTGTTGCAAGACGCCACTGTTGCTACGTTTGATCCGGACGGTTTCAGCAGCTTGCTACAATGCGAGTTAAGGATCTACTCGGACCAAGCCCGTGATGCCGTGGATAGCGCAGTCAGAACACTGGCCGAGCAGGCGCTTGGTAACACGTCCCTGATCAGCGACGACATCGTGGCTACTATCCAGTCGATTATTGCGTCCATCGATGACAAGCTGTCCACACAAGTCAACGAGATCCTCCATCACGAGGATTTCCAAAATCTGGAATCAGCCTGGCGGGGCTTGCATCACCTTACGGTGAACACCGAGACAGACGAGACGCTAAAGATTCGCTTTCTTCCCGTCTCCAAGAAGGAGCTTTCTCGTGCCCTGAAAAAATACAAGGGCGTCTCCTGGGATCAGAGCCCGCTATTCAAGAAAATCTACGAAGAAGAATATGGGCAGATCGGCGGTGAACCCTATGGCTGCCTGATTGCCGACTACTATTTCGACCATACCCCGCCAGACATAGAATTGCTATCGGGACTCGCGCAAATTGCTGCGGCAAGCCACTCCCCTCTCATTTCTGCTGTCTCCCCGCATCTGCTGCAGATGGACTCTTGGCGCGAGCTCTCGAACCCACGCGACATCACGAAGATTTTCCTAACGCCCGAGCACGCCACTTGGCGAGCATTTCGCGAGAGCGAAAACTCGCGATACGTGGCGCTGACGCTGCCGCGCACCCTCGGGCGGTTGCCCTACGGGACCAAGACCAACCCGGTCGACGAATTCGCCTTCGAGGAGGAGACGGACGGCGGCGATAGCCAAAGGTACCTCTGGACGAACGCAGCCTATGCCATGGGGGTAAACATCACACGCTCGTTTAAGCTCTACGGCTGGCTCTCCAGAATACGCGGTGTAGAATCCGGTGGCCTCGTCGAAGGCCTGCCGGTGCATACCTTCCGAAGCGACGACGGCGGCGTTGATCTAAAATGCCCCACTGAGACCGCGATCAGCGACCGCCGCGAGGCCGAGCTCTCCAAGAACGGCCTTCTGCCGCTGCTGCACCGCAAGAATACCGATCTTGGCGTATTTATTGGCGCTCAGACCGTCAACAAACCGATCAAGTACGAAGACTTGGACGCGTCAGCGAATGCTGAGCTCAGCGCTAGGCTACCCTACATTTTCGCAATCTGCCGCTTTGCCCATTATTTGAAGTGCCTGGTTCGGGACAAGATTGGCACGTTTAAAGAGCGCCATGAGGTCGAGGAGTGGCTCAACCAATGGATCCAGCGTTACGTCCACCCCTCGCCCGAGCTGGGGAGCGAAGAAAGCAAGGCACAACAGCCGCTCTCCTCAGCCAAGGTCGAGGTGGACGAGGCTGAAGACAATCCTGGTTATTACACTGCCAGATTCTATCTGCGGCCGCATTACCAGCTTGAAGGCTTGACCATCTCTCTGAGGCTGGTGTCGCGCCTGCCGTCTGCCCGAAAAGGCTGAGAGGGTACGTCCTTCCATAAAGGAAGTGGCGAAGGCAAATTTGGTCCGCAGAGGGCCGTTCGCCGCACCCGGCAGCTCTATATGACAAAACCGCCCGGCCCCAGTGTCACGATACCGAAGGAGAATTCGTCATGGCGTTCGACGCAGTCATGAAGTTCAACACAGTGTCCAAGGATGGCATTCAGCCCAAAGGGGAATCTCTTATCCTGAAGGATGGTTTTACGCTTGCCGACGAATGGAGCTTCTCAATCGAAAACAAGCTCAACATCGGGCCTCACACTGTCGGCGCTGGGACAGGCAAGGCTGAATTCGAGGTTTTCACTATTAAGAAGCAGGTGGATAGCGCCTCATCCGCGCTGTACGTGGCCTGCGGTCGAGGCGCGCATTTTAACGACGTTGACTTAAAGCTCTTCAAGTCGACAGGCAGCGGACTTCTCACAGCTGATTCCAACCTATTCTTGCACTGGAGTTTCAACATGCTCGCGATCGAGAAGGTCGAGTGGGCCTATGCGGAAGACGCTCCGGAGGAGACGATCACCTGCCGGTTCGGCGCCTGCAAGATGATCTATTACAAGCAGGATATGCATGGCGCTCTAACCAAGGCAGGCGAAGGGATCTGGAACCAGGTCTCGAACAGCGCCGAGTTCAATAAGCTGGTTGTCAGCTGACGGTGGCGAAATTGGCAGTCGCCTCGTCGAAAATTGCGATTCTGGAGATCGAACATGACCAGGCATCTTAGGCGGGATCTGGTGCAGCCTTCCCTCCTCGACAGGCTCACTGACGATGAGCCGAACAGCGCGTGCGAAACGCAGGACAAGCGCAGTTTCTCAATTCGCCAACTACAAGAGGTGATTCTACGCGACGTGTCCTGGCTGTTGAACACGAATCAATTGGCTTCAAGCGTGGCACTCCACGCATACCCCCTCGTCGCGGCCAGCACACTCAACTACGGGGTCCGGCCTCTCAGCGGGCACATCCGCGAAGGCATCGATTCGAGCGCCTTGGGAGACGAAATCGCCGAGAGCCTGCAGCGATTCGAGCCGCGGCTCTTACCGCGCAGTATTAAGGTGATGGTCCTCAACGACGGACAGGACTGCAGCTCCTTTCGCTTTAAGATTGCGGCCTATCTGTGGGCGCTGCCTGCTCCGCTGCCGATGACAATGCGCACGGAGGTGGATCCCGAACTCCAAGTTGTCCGTGTTGGTTTGGATCCGGAGACAAGCTGATGGATCCCCGGCTTCTCGGATTGTACAACGATGAGCTGGCCTACATGCGCGAGATGGGGGCCGAATTTGCTCGCTCCTTCCCGAAGGTTGCCGGACGGCTCGGGATGGAAGCAGAAGAGGTCGCCGATCCTTATGTCGAGCGGCTGCTGGAAGGCTTCGCCTTCATGGCCGCGCGGGTGCAGCTGAAGCTGCAGTCACGTTTCCCGAATTTCACGCAGCACCTGTTGGAGATGGTGTATCCGCACTTTCTACCGCCGATACCGTCGATGACGATCGTGCGCTTCGAACCGGATGCGGAAGCCGGACCGATCGAGAATGCATACGTCGTGCCGCGCGGAACCAAACTTTTCGGCCGACTCGCTCCGGGCGCCGTCACCCATTGCGAGTTCCGCACGGCTCACGACGTCCATCTATGGCCGATCATGGTGAGCGCCGCCGACTACTTCGCGACGCCCGGGCAGATCTCCTCCCTGGATCTTCCGGCCCGGCAACAGGTGAAGGCTGCCTTTCGACTGCGGCTTCGTACCACCAACGGCATGCCATTCAATCGACTCTCACTTAAGGCCCTGACACTACACCTTCTCGGGCCCGGTGGCATCGGTGCGGCGCTTGCCGAGCAGCTGATCGCCGACACACGCGCCATCGTTGCCCGTCCCGTCGGCCGGCCAATCACTTGGCAGGAGAGAATCCCGCTCAATATGCTGCGGCAGCGTGGTCTCGAGCCGAACTGCGCGCTCCTGCCCGAGGTCCCACGCTCCTTCGACGGTTACCGTCTCCTGCAGGAGTATTTCGCCATCGCGGAGCGGACGTTGTTCGTCGAGGTGAGTGGGCTTGCCGACGCCGTGTCCCTGTCAACGACGGAAAGCCTCGAGATCGTGTTCGCGCTTGGCCGAGTCGAACCACGGCTGGAACGTCATCTCGGACCTGAGAACATCGCTCTCTTCGCGACCCCTGCGATCAATTTGTTCGAACGCCAAGCTGATCGAATTCACGTGAGGGAAAAAGACCATGAGCATAATGTAATCGTAGACAGGATGAGGCCCCTCGACTTTGAGGTTCACTCCATCCTCGCAATGAGTGGCTACGGAGAGAGCAACGGAGCAGCCCCCGCCGAGTTCCTCCCCTTCTACAGCATCAGCGCGCACGGCCGGGAGGAGCAGCACTCCAGGTACTACATGCTCCGGCGGGAGCAGCGGCAGATGTCGGAGCACCAACGATCGAATGGGGCGCGAACTGGCTATATCGGCAGCGAGACCTTCGTCTCTCTGGTCGATCGCCGGGCGGGTCCCTATTCGGCGGGACCTCAGCAGTTGTCGGTGCGCTGCCTGTGCTCGAACCGGGATTTGCCGCTGCTGTTACCGATCGGCCGAGACGAGACCGACTTCACCCTGGAAATCGGCGCTCCGGTTACCGCCACCCGGTGCATATCGCCACCGAGCCGACCAGGCCACTCCTTCGCCAACGGCGATTTCACCTGGAAACTGATCAGCCACCTTTCGCTGAACTACCTTTCAGTCAGTAATTCCGACAGGGGTGGTCACCAAGGCGCAGAGGCGCTGCGCGAACTCCTGCGCCTCTACATCGATCCGGACAATGCGTGCGCCTCACGGCAGATCGACGGCATCCGGGAGATCCGGTCACAACCTGCGATCCGGCGGCTGCCTGGCGGTGGACAAGCCGCCGTGGCACGTGGAATCGAGGTTGGCATCACCCTGGACGAAGCGGCTTTCGAAGGCGTCGGCATCTTTCCGCTCGCCTCGGTACTCAACCAGTTCTTCGCAAAATACGTTTCGATCAACAGCTTCACGGAGACGGTCGTCTCGACGTTGCAACGAGGGGAGATCATGCGATGGCCGACGATGACCGGCCGCCGGGCGATCCTCTGATTGCGGACGCTCTCGGCCAATTCCTCAGCGCCGTTGCAGCCGAACCGCATGGTTACGACTTCTTCGAGGCTCTGCGGCGGGTCGACGCGATCTGCTCAGATCGACCTCGACTGGGGGAATCGGGCCGGCCGAGCCTGGATCGGGTGCGGATCGGCCAAGAGCCCTCGCTCGCCTTTCCGACGCGACCGATCGCGGGCGTGACGGATGGAGGGGAGACTGATTTTGCGCGAATCTCCACTTACCTCTTCGGATTGTTCGGATCCAACGGTCCTCTCCCGTTGCATTTGACGGAGTATGCTCTTCTCAGACAGCAAAACGCCGCGGATGAGACGCTGGTCAGGTTTGCCGATATCTTCCATCACCGTATGGCCTCGTTCTTCTTTCGTGCCTGGGCGGAGAGTGAGCCGACCGTAAGCCACGACAGGCCACACGAAGATCGCTTCGCGCTTCAGCTCGCCTCCCTCGCCGGCTTTGGCATGACCGCCCTGCTTGCACGAGATGCTATGCCCGATCTGGCCAAACTCCACTTCACCGGCCGTCTCGCCTCACACACCCGCAATCCCGAGGGGCTTGCCGCCATCGTCGCGAGCTTCTTCGAGGCGCCGGTCGATACACGTGAGTTTGTCCCGCAATGGGTCAAACTGCCCCGCGTCTCGCTCTGCCTCCTGGGCCTCGACCCGCGCACGGGCAGGCTGGGCTGCACGGCTACTGCCGGTAGGAGGATCAGAGTGCACCACCACCGCTTTCGTCTCATTGTCGGTCCGCTCAGCCTGGTTCAGTACGAGTCGCTTTTGCCCGGGGCTCTCGGTCTTAGGACCATGGCTCAGATCATCCGCAATTATATTGGAGATGAACTGGACTGGGAGGTCAATCTTGTCCTCCGCCGCGAGGAGATGCCGGAAGTGCGGCTGGGTCGCCGCGGCAGGCTCGGCTGGACGAGTTGGATAGGCAAGCGGGAGATGCGGCGGGACGCCGATGACCTAACGACTACCCCGCCTGATCAGCGGCTGGAGCAATTGTGTCCAATTCCGCCGTAACTGCTTGAGCGTGGCGCCCACACCGGTTCGACGACGCTTTCCATCACATTTTGCTAGCGGGTCTTCGGTTGGGTCTTTTCCACTTACGCCAGATCGCAGCGAAACCAAGGAACACAATGATGGTCCGATCAAAAATCGACAATCTCCTGAAGCGCAATTGTTCTGCTGCGGTCACCTTGGCCGCGTTCGACCCCGATGATGTTTTTCTCCGACGGCTCACAGGCACCGAGCGGCTGGGGCAACTCTTCCACTACGAGGTGAGGCTCGTCAGCCGCCATCCGATCCAGAACTTTGCTACGATTCCCGGGCAAAGCTTGGCGGTAGGCCTTAAACTCAAGGGCTCTGCAATGCGCTTCTTCCACGGCATCGTTACGGAGTTCCAATACTTGGGGCACGATGACGGAGCAAACCTGAACTACGTGGCGCAGATGCGACCTTGGCTTTCGCTTCTCGATTATCGCTCCAACAGTCGGATCTTTCAAAACAAGACCAGCATAGAGATCATCACCACGATTTTTCGGGAACACAAAGGAAATTTTAAGAACCAGACCACCGGACGATTCCCACAGCGCTCCTACTGCGTCCAGTACGATGAGACGGATCTGGCCTTTGTCAGCCGACTGATGGAGCAGGACGGCATCTACTACTATTTTGAACATGCGGAGGACCAACACGACCTAGTGCTGGTCGACAACGCCGCGAGCCACATCGCCTGCGCGCCCGAGATCGTGGAGACGCACCACAACCTCAGGCCTGCGCCAAATCTACATCGGGACGACGTCATCCTGCGTTGGGAGGAGGTCGTGTCGCTCCAGCCGAACAAGGTCGTTCTCAAGGACTACAACCATGAGAAGCCGAGGGCAGAGCTCACGGCCGTCGCGCAAGTTCCTTCCGTGAAGATCGGAGGCATTCCAGCTTGCAAGCCTGTGGAAGGCACCTTCATCCGATCTCCCGAGGCCGGGCGCTTCAGGCCAGTCAATACCTCAACAGCCTTTGGCGGCGGCTCCACGGCAATTCGGGAGACCTTCGTCTATCCGGGACGCTACACCGAAAAAGCGGACGGGGATTTCTATGCTTGCATCCGCGCCGAAGAGCTCGCCTGCAACGCTTATCGTGCGCGGGTCGAATGTACGGCACGCCAGATTAGAACAGGGTTGATCTTCAAGGCTGCGAATCCCTTTTACTATGGCGATGTGGGTGCGCGCCCAACGCCCAGTGATCGGTTTTTGGCGGTCGCGAGTGATTTCACTTTGGTCGCAGAGTTGGGGGACATTCGCACCGAAGCGGACGCCGCGGGTCGGGAGAGAGAAGTCGTATATCGTAGCACGGTGGAGATTATCCCCGCGACCACCCAGTATCGCCCGCCGCGCCGCACGCCCGAGCCGGAGATTCGGGGACCGCATACGGCGGTCGTCGTGGGCCCAAAGGGAGATACGATCGCGACGGACCAGTTCGGCCGCATCAAGGTGCAGTTCTTCTGGGACCGCGAAGGCAATAAGGACGACACCAGCTCCTGTTGGATCAGGGTTGCCCAGAGCTCGGCGGGTAAGGGCTTCGGCCACGTCATCATTCCCCGGATCGGCCAGGAGGTTGTCGTGAACTTTATTCACGGCAATCCAGATTGGCCCCTGGTGACCGGTGTCGTCTACAACGGCTCTAACCTGCCTCCTGAAACCCTGCCGCTGGACAAGACCTGCTCGACTTTCCGAACGCACACCGATCAGGGCGCCGTCAATGCCTACAACGAGCTGCGCTTCGAGGACAAACAAGGTTGCGAAGAGGTCTATCTGAAGGCAGAAAGGGACCATACCGTGGAGGTTGGTAATTCCTATTGCATCGATGTCAAGGGTCAGTACCTCCTGACTTCAGCCGGCAACTGCATCGAGGTGACGCCCGATAAGATCCGCCTTGTGGCAATGGGCAAAACCGGTCAGCAGGCGATCGAAATCAGCGGCAAGGGTATCAGCATCGCCGGTGCGACGATCGGCTTTTGGCAACGACTCCCAGGCTCGGAGCCACCGTTTCCATCCCACCGACGACACCAGGCCCGCCCACGCCAGCGATGATGAAGGCCATGCGGCACCCGTGACGGAGCCCGCGCTCGGTAGGTTCCTCTCAGGAGTGCGAACTGCCTGGAAGGGGGCGACGAAACCCGTCCCACCGCGTGGCTGAAATCAAAACAAAAGCGAGAACGGCGGCGACCTGATCCATTTGCAGGAGTTACCGAGGAGTTGCTTGGCTGGTTTGACGAAGAACCATGGCGGCGAGCCGGGAACGCAGGCAGCAAACCAAGGTGAAGATATGGCGCAAGGAAAAGGTTCACGCGATGGCATTTGATACGCCGCCGGCGGTCGCGACCATCAAGATAATGGTCAACTGAGCGGTAAGCGATGCACCAAGGCACCTTGCCCAAAATCGTCTTGTGGCTCGTCTATGGTAGGTCGCTCGTTGGCCGGCGCGCCGGCGCCGATCACTGATGGTAGTGGGTGACGTAGTGGAGTTCGCGGAGGGCTGGGATGACGAGGGCGATGTCTTTGTAGGCCTCGTGCTCGATGAAATGCGCGGTCTCGGGCCCCGGTCGGGGCTTGCCAAGGGCGGGCCTGCCCTTTTTGTCGATGCAGTAGATCAGGATCGGCAGCAGCAGGCCGTGGTTGGGGTTGTCGAGGTCGAGTAGCCGTTTCCAGCGTTTGATGTTGAGGTTCATGGCCGCGTGGAAGCCCTGGCACCACGGCCGGGGGTCGATGCCGCCGCCGGGCTTGGTGGCGAACCGGGGCGCATAATCCTGCGGTCTGTCGAACAGCGTCTCGTTGATCCGGTTGTGGATCCTGGCGAGGCTGGCAAACACGGCATGATCGGTTGCAGAGCCTTTGGCCAAGACGTCGCGCGGCAACCCCATGAGCGGGCACATCCAGTCTTGCGGGTCCGCGAACCGGGGCCCGGTGACCGCCGCCGTTACGAAGCCATCCAGCGCCGACATGGTCCGCACCAACGGGCGGGGGGCGGTCTTGGCGGCCATCCAGGCTTCGAGCGCCTCGTCCGACAGCGCCATGTCATCGATTGCGCTCATGCCGCCAAGGGGAGCGGCATCTCTTGGCGGCGCACCCAGTTCCATATGTGGACGGCTCCCACTTGCAAGTGTTTTTTACAGATATTTTTGATCGGATCGCTTGCTTCCATATGTGCGGCCTTTGTGTGTGGTCGCACATGACCACTGGCCAAGATGGTTTCCGCAACGCATGTTCCTAACACGGCAACGACCTTGAAAGGCCAATGGAACTGACGGAGTATCACGCGTCTTGGATCGATCGATCGCACCATCTGCTTTTCTCTTGCAAGTTCACAGCATCAGCTCAACACGGTAGCATTCTATTCTGCTCACCGTGATGGCCAATTCCTATGTTGCTTGCGTTTGCTCCTCTGTCCGCCGATACGCCTCGCCGCTCACCATGAGCTTCCAGGCGACACGGGCAATCTTGTTGGCGAGCGCCACCGCAACCAGCTTCGGTTTCTTCCTTTGCAGTAGTTCGGTGAGCCATCGGGAAGCATGCCTGCTTCGACCTGCTCTGACGTGCTGAAGAAGAGCAGTCGCGCCAACCACCAATATGCTCCTCAGCATTTCGTCGCCAGCACGTGTGATCACCCCAAGTCTGACCTTGCCTGCAGTCGAATGGTCTTTGGGCGTGAGTCCTATCCAAGCGGCAAAATCGCGACCCGACTTGAACGTTCGGGGATCTGGGGTCTTCATCATCAAAAGCGATGCGCCGACCGGCCCGACACCCGGAATTTCGGCCAGGCGCCTGCTGCATTCATTGGAGCGGTGCAACGTGGTCAGTTTTTCCTCGACGGCTTTCGTTTCAGCCAGCAAATCTCGATATTCAATGCCATGCATGACAAAAAGCTCGCGGGCCAATTCAGGCAGGGATTGATCCGCCGCAATCCGCTCCAACAACGGTTCGATGCGGCACATGCCCGTGGCCGCGACGATGCCGAACTCCATGGCAAAACCGCGAATGGCGTTGGCGAGCTGTGTCCGATTGCGAATGAGTCTCTCTCGCACACCGACCAGCATTAACGCCGCCTGCTGGTCCGCGGTCTTCACCGGCACGAAGCGCATCGTCGGTCGGCTCATCGCCTCACACAAAGCTTCCGCGTCCGCCGCGTCGTTCTTGCCGCGTTTCACATAAGGTTTCGCCAACTGAGGCGCGATCAATTTCACCTCATGACCGAACGAACTTAACAGCCTCGCCCAATGATGAGAGCCTCCACAGGCTTCGAGTGCGATAGTAGTCGGCGGCGTTTTCTCGAAGAATTTCACCATCTCCCTACGCGAAAGCTTCTTGCGAAGGACTGGTTGCTCGCCTGCGTTCACGCCATGCAATTGGAAAACGCTCTTTTCGCGGTAGGGACGCCCGTTACCGGGCGCCCCCCGCTCAGATCCCGGCGAGCCCAATTAAGGCACCGGGCTCCTACCTTGGGTGTGTGACGGCGAAGCGCACGTCGGGCCATGGATGAAGGATGCGTGGCTTCGGGAGCCAGTGTTCTGTCACTTTTGTGGTCCGGCCCCATGTGAATCCGTCCTTCTGGCTACGCCGCCGAAGCGTGCGCCTCCAGAGTTCTTCCACATGGTGCCGAAACGCGGCTAAAGCGCGCGCGTTTGTCGGCACCGCGAAGTAGGCGAAATGCCCGCTCACGATCTGCCTTAGCCATTTCCCCTGTTCGGGTATGGGCCAGTGCAGCCGACGCCACAGCTCCTCCTTTATGTTCCTGAGCTTCGTCCGCATGCGGTCGCCGCGGGTCTTCCGTTGAAGCTGGAAGCGCCCGCTGCGCGATTTGCCGCAGATGAACGTGAACCCGAGAAACATAAAGGTCTCCGGCTTCCCGAGGCCGCGCCGCTTGCGATTAGCCGCCGCGAAGCGACCAAACTCAATCAGGCGGGTCTTGTCCGGATGGAGCGACAGTTCGAACTCCTCAAGCCTCGCGCGCATCGCATCGAGGAATCGACGGGCGTCGTCCTCGCGCTCGAAGCCGACCACCAGGTCATCGGCATAGCGCACGATGACCATGTCGCCGGCGGCGTCGTGCTGTCGCCAGCGTTTCGCCCACAGATCGAGTACGTAGTGCAGGTAGATATTGCCGAGGAGCGGTGAGATCACCGAGCCTTGACCCGTCCCCTTGTCGTCTACGGTCACGACCCCGTCTTCGAGAATACCTGCCTTCAACCATTTCTGGATCAGGCGGATGATGCGCTTATCGCCGACCCGATGCTCCAGGAAGCGAACCAGCCATTTCTGACTGACCGCCCCGAAAAAGTTTTGGATGTCGGCGTCAATTATCCAGCTCACTTTCCGATGGTCGATCGCGACGCACAGCGCATCCAGCGCATCGTGCGGCCCTCTCCCCGGTCGAAACCCGTAGGAGAAGCCGCAGAAGTCGCCTTCATAGATGGCGTTGAGCACCATGACGGTCGCCCCTTGGACAATCTTGTCTTCCAGAGCTGCGATTGCCAGCGGCCGCTGCTTCCCATCTGCCTTCGGTATAAACGTCCGGCGTGACGGTTGCGGGCGGTACGCTCCCCGTTGGACCCGGGCGTGCAGATCGATGAGCCGGGGCTCAAGCTCTGCCTCGTAGTCCTGCCATGTCATGCCATCCACCCCGGGGGCGGCCTTGCGCCTGAGCGCGTAGAACGCCGTCCGGAGTGCGTCGACAGTGATATGGTGGAAGAGCGCGGTGAACCTGTCCTTCTTCCTCAGCCTTGCGGCTTTCCGTACGCGATCCAGCGACTGGGACATGCGATCCCGGCCCTGTGTCCGGTGCATGCGTTGCTGTTCCGCGTTCCCCTTGGTCCCCGGCCTTCGCTCCACCAACTCCGCCACCGGTCGCCCGGCTTTGTTCGTCGGCTTCACAGCTACTATGCCGAAGTCAGACTTCTCTGGATCGTTCATCAGCGGCTACGACTCCTCGCCTTCCCACTGCGGACCATCCACCCGCAGGACGGGTTGGGTGGCCAATCCAGAGATCTCCCGGTTCCCGTACAAGGAGCTTCCGTGCATGCCAGGGTCTCAGACCACGCCGGGTCGGCTGAGCGCTCGCGTAACGCGCTCAAATCGTATTGCCTTCCGGAACGTCAACGCCGTCGGCACCCGGGATTTTGGACTTTCGCGGCTCAATGGCTGGCCTGCACGCTCCCCTACCGACGCTTCGCCGACATCCTCACGGTTGCCTGCGCACGGCTTGGGGCCGATATGGGTTGCTAGCCCTTCATCGTGGTGGACTTTCACCTCCTACTCCTTGCCAGTCTCCCGGCGCACTGACGTATCCATGCCAATTCTGATAATCTCTTCCACGGACGGTCTCCCTCGATTGAGCTTTCAACGAACTCATTCTGGCACATTGCGATGCCGTTGGGAGCCGTCCACCCCAACATGGCATCAGCTCGTCCCAGCGCGAGGCTGGCCAGTCGTTCTGGATGCGCTCGGCGACATCGGCCATGTAGGCTTCGGCATCAACCCCGCAGAGCTTGCAGGTCTCGATGATGCTGAGCACGACCGCGGACCGCTCTGCCGCGGCGAAGCTGCCCGAGAAAAGCCAATTGCGCCTGCCGACCGTAAATCCACGAATCGCGCGCTCCGCGATCAGGTTGTCGGGCTCGAGCTGGCCATCGTAGAGGAAGCGGTTGAACGCGCGCCATCGCCTGGCGCCATAGGCGAAGGCCTTCGCGATATCGGCATGGCGCGACAAGCCGTTGCCCTGGCGCATGAGCTGTCGTCGCAGCGCCCGGACCAGGGGTCGGGTAGATCTGGTTATAGCCGCTGAAACCGTCGGCCTGGAGCGTGCCGGCAAATCCGGCGAGCTCGGTCATGACGCTCTCGCCAGCGCGTCCCATGGTGGCGCGATACCAGGCGATCGGCGGCTCCTGCGAACCCGAGTTGCGGTCGTCGGCGACGTAAACCCAGAGCGCGCCCTTGTGGGTCTTGCCGGTGCCGGGCGCCAGGATCGGAAGCCGCGTGTCGTCGGTGTGAATCTTGGTGCGGGTACGGCCGATCTCGCGGATGCGATTGTAGATCGGATCGAGCAAGGCGGCGGCGTAGCCGGCGCTGCGCGCAAGGGTGGATCGCTCGATATCGACGCCCTTGGCGGCCATCATCTGTGCCTGACGGTAGAAGGGTAGATGATAACCCCACTTGGCCATCATGATATGGGCGAGCGCGGCATAGCTGAGCTTGCCGCGTGCAATGGCCTTGGCTGGTGCCGGCGCCTGGATGATTTTATCGCAGGTCCGGCAGCTGTACTTGGGTCGAATGGTCTCCATCACCTGCCAGGCCTGGGCGACCAGATCGAGCATCTCCTCGCTATCTTCGTCCATGGCGCGCAGATCGCCGCCGCAGCCCGGACAGCATGCGCAAGAGGGTTCGCGAACGATCCTCTTTCGCGGCAGGTTCGGGTTGAGCTTGCGCACCGGCAACACCCGGACCTTGTCGGTGTCGGCGACGATGGGCAGCTCGATATCGGGCACGCCGGCGGCGAAATCTGTCTCGAGATCTTCGAGTTCGAGCAGCATCTGGCCCAGCTTCTCGGACGAGCGGCCAAAGGCCTTGCGATTGAAGCGAGCGATCTGCAGCTGCAGGCGCTGGATGCGAAGTGCGGCCTCGGCGCGCTCCCTTCGCAGTTGCTCATCCCGCTCAGCGATGGTGATGTCACGGGCAGAAACGGCCGCCTCCAGAAGGGCGATCCGGGCGAGGAAATCAGCGATTGAGGGGGTCTGTTCCGACACCCAAATTAAATACGAAAGAGCTCCGTTACGGAAGCAGAATCGACACAAAATCAATGAGAAACGAGCAAAATCAGCCAGCCAAACGCGGTCGATAAATCTTGCTCGGCCGGCGCCAGTCGATCCCGTCCAGAAGCAGCGAAAGCTGCGCCTTGGTGAGCGACACGGCGACCTGATCCTTCGTGGTTGGCCAGGCGAAACAACCATCGGTAAGCCGTTTGTAACTCACTTGGAAATGCAGGCGGTTCATCGTCCCCGTCGCAGTTTGTGACGGTGACTCACCCCTTTCATCCGTATTCCGGGCAGCGAGGTGCCTGCGTTGGGAAGCGCGGTAACCGAGGGGGCAAGCTATTGCTGCTGCGCTTTGACGATGGCCGGATTTGCTCTGTTCCGCCGCAATGGACCGATGCAGCAGGCCCCAGCCTTGAGGTTATCGCGGGAAACGGGCGCGCACTGTGCAGCCTCACCGACCTACTGGAACTCAGCGGTCTCGTAGAGCGCCTCATATCGCAAGGGAGATGCGCAACGCCGCAAAGATTGTAAAGGGAAATTTTGCCGACGCTGTAAGGAAAATAACGCCGCAAAACCCATGGGGAGCTTCGCTGAATGTGCCGTATTAGCAGAGATTATACTCGATTGGTTGACAGATATCCGCTTGACGGTTTAGCCATACGCGGCATATTTATAATTACGTCAATTGAGTCGGCATCGGGGGCGGCGCAGGTGTCGGACAGCGTCAAACACAGGCAATCGAAAGGCAGCGCTTTGGCCGAGGATGGCACGCTCAATCCAGCCCCGGAAAAAATCGGCGATCAGAAGTTCCGGGAGGACGGCTTCTTCGATCCGCGCGACATCGTGCAGGTGAAGTACGAGATGCTGCGGCGCGTATCGGTCGACAAAATGTCGGTAACGGAGGTGTCCGACGAATATGGCGTCTCCCGGCCGACCTTCTACCAGGCCAAAGCCGACTTCGAGGACGCGGGTCTGGCCGGCCTAGTACCGAGGAAGCGCGGCCCGCACGGCCCGCACAAGATCCAGAGCGAAGTGCTGGCCTTCCTCAGGGCCCAGGTGGTTCCGGGCGAGCCCATTCGGGCACGCGAACTGACGAACCGGCTCCGGACAGAGTTCGGACTCGATGTCCACCCCAGAACAATCGAGCGTGCGCTCGGCGAAAAAAAAACGGTGTAACCATCAGTGGCGGTGCGCAATTGCATTGCGCGATGCAGTCCCGCGCCACGGAGCGATACGAAATACTGCGCGCCGCCACGCTTGGCGCCGCGCTCCCTCTGGAGGCACGCAGCGGTCTTACCATCCTTCTGCATCGCGGCATGTGGGCCTGGGTTAGCGCGATCTTGCGTATGCCGGGCTGGTCCCCACCCGCGGCTTTGCCGCCAGTCGCCAGGCTGCCGATCGCAGACGAAACGTCCGAGCGACGCACAATCATCCACTTGCTCGCCACCATCGTGATGGCGGCCCCTGAACGGAGAACAGCATGAACGAAAAGCTCAAGGTCCAATCGCATCATCTCGAGCGTGGCGCCTACCTCTACATCCGACAGTCATCGATGCGACAGGTCATGGAGAACGTCGAAAGCACCAAGCGTCAATACGATCTTCGTGGTCGCGCGATCGGGCTTGGATGGCGCGACGACCAGATCACCGTCATCGACAGCGACCAGGGCGAATCCGGCGCTTCAGCGGCGTGGCGCGAAGGCTTCCAGCACTTGGTGTCCGATGTCGGCATGGGGCGCGCGGGGATCGTCATGGGGCTGGAAGTATCCCGCCTCGCCAGAAACAATGCGGACTGGCATCGGCTGCTGGAGATCTGCGCTTTGGCCGACACACTCATCCTCGACGAAGATGGCGTGTACGACCCGGCCAACTTCAATGACCGGCTTCTGCTGGGCCTCAAGGGCACGATGAGCGAGGCCGAGTTGCACGTTATCAAAGCCCGGTTGCGTGGTGGCATTCTCAACAAAGCACGCCGCGGTGAATATCGTTGCCCCCTTCCGACCGGCTTCATCTATAATGAGGTTGGCGATGTGGTCCTCGATCCAGACGCTCAGATCCGGGAGATGATCACCCACTTCTTCGAGACGTTCTCGCGGGTCGGGTCGGCTACGCAGACCGTCAAGGCGTTTGCCAGCGAAGGTCTGCTCTTCCCATCCCGGTTCCGCAACAGCAAGCGGGTGGTCTTCCAACCCCTGACCACATCGACAGCCTTACGCACGCTGCACAATCCTCGCTTCGCGGGCGTCTATGCCTATGGCCAGCGTCTTTACCGCAGGACCGTCGACGGAAAGAAACAGGTCCGTAAACGTGAGCCCAATGAATGGCTCGCATGCATCCCGGACGCCCATCCCGGCTATATCAGTTGGGAGCAGTTCCAGCACAACCTGAAGGCGCTCGAGGCCAATGGCCAAGGCTACCAGACCGCGCGGGTCTCGCCACCGCGCGAAGGCGCGGCTTTGTTGCAGGGGCGCGTCATATGCGGGCGGTGTGGCTGCCACATGAGGGCCCGTTACGTCACCCGGCGCGGTCAGGTGGACACTTGGTACGTCTGCAGCCGCGCCTACGTCTCTCGGGGTGAGCCTCACTGCCAGTCGATCGCAGGCTGGCCCGTCGACGCGGCGATCGGTGAACTGATCGCCGCGGCAATGACGCCCGCCGCCGTGGAATTAGCTCTGGAGATCCGAAAAGAGATCGAAGCGCGCTATGACGAAGCGGACAAACTCCGGCTCCGCGCCGTCGAACGCGCCCAAATCGATGCCGATCTTGCACAGCGGCGGTTTATGCTGGTCGATCCGAACAACCGCCTGGTTGCCGACACCCTTGAACGCGAATGGAACGACAAACTGCGCATGCTGGCTGATCTACGAGAAGAAAGAGCGCGCGCTCTACGCGAAGACCGAGCGACACTCGACGATGCAATCCGTGATCGATTGATCGCCATGACGGCCGACTTCAAAACGGTCTGGTGCGACCCCACCTTGCCGAACCGAGAACGCAAGCGACTCCTTGCCTATCTTGTCGAAGACGTCACATTGCTCAAGTTCCAGGCCGAGGGAGAGACCCGGATCCACATCCGCTTCAGAGGCGGAAGGACCGAAACATTGACCACTCAGAACCCGAAATCCTCCGCACAGCAGGTAAGGACCCGGCCCGAGGTGGTCGAATTGGTCGACAAGCTTCTCGACGATCATATCTGCGCTGAAATCGCTGACATCCTGAATGCAAGGGGAATCCGTCCCGGCGGCTCAGCGCGGCGCGGCAAGGCTGACGCCCAGTTCACCGACTTGCGCGTCATCTATCTTGTCAAGCAATATGGTCTGCGCTCGCGCTACGACCGGCTGCGCGAGCGGGGAATGCTGACAAAAGCAGAAGCCTGCGCAAAACTCGGGATCACCGAATGTACCCTGGTCAGATGGGCGAAATACGACATCGTGAAAAGACATGCCTACAACGGCTATATCGGCCTCTATGAGCTGCCAGGACCGCACGTCCCAGCCAAGCAGTGCAGCCGATGGAACCAGCTCGCCCATCGGGCAGAAGCCATCCGCCGACTCAACTCCTCAAAATGCTCCGATCTCAAGGAAAGGGCTGTAGTATGAAGCCAGTTAGTTTGTAAAAAGGCAGAACCCCTGGTCGTCATGCGCCAGAATCTTGATGATATGACCCTTGCGTCCACGGAAGCAGAAGATCGCGCCAGTGTGCGGGTCGAGCGCAAGCACCTGCTGCACCATGCGTGCCAGGCTGTTGATCCCGCGGCGCATATCGGTCGCGCCGCAGCACAGGTAAATCCGGTCGGTCGGCACCACCGTGATCACCTGGTCAACTCCGCCAGAACGATGTGCAGCGCTGTCGGATCGACGATCCCGTCGATCCGCAATCGCGCGCCGTTCGCAAAGGCCACGACGATCCTGCCGGCCGGGTCCGGGCAATCGGCGACGGGGCGTTCGACCTCGGGCAGATCGCTCACGTCGATGCGCGCGAAGGTCGCCATCGCCTGATCGGCATCAGGCTCGCCGCCGGCCATCTGCTTGCGCCAGGCATAGAGCTGTGATGGGGCTACGCCGAACGCTTGCGCGACCTCGGTCACCGACGACCCCGCCGCGCTCGCCAGGTCGACCAACGCGCGCTTCTCAGTGCAGCTCCACAGCCTTCGTTGCCGCGCGCGCCCGGGCGTCGTTGCACAATCTTCGGCCGCCGCCGCACCGCTTAACTCGGCGACCAAATCGCCCTCTGCATGTTCCAATGTCATGGCGCGAAAACTCCATGTTCATCGGCCTATTGCAAGGTGCCTTGGTGCACCGCTTACACTGAGCGTCCCAGTCGTAGGGAACAATCCTGGTGAGGCAACGCGGGGGGCTGTTTCTCAATTCGCCCGACAAGGCGGCCAGCAGATGGTTCTTTGGGACGATATTCGAACCGCCCCACGGCACCATATGCAGATGTCTTTCCAGCAGCGCGGCCGCGGGATCGTTGGTGACGTTCGGCAGCTAAAGGTCGATGTCGATAGCTACAACGAGGCGAGGTCGGACGAAGAGCCTATCCAGATGGATTTCGACTTCACTATGGACTTGCGGAAATCGAGGCAGCAGAAGCCGCCTAGTCGCCGCGCCTTCTCCAGCGGGCGGATGCAGCTAATCGCGTCGCTGCTTCGGCCCTTTGTTCTGCGCGACATGCGGTCAGCCCGCACGCGGCCGCCAATCTTGCCACCGCGCCGCCCTAGCTCCACAGCGGCCTTGTTCTTGAGATCTTCTTCAGCCGGCGCCTCGCCAGTCGCGATGTCAACTATCGACCTCGCCAATTGGTTTGCGTCGCGCGGGCGCTTTGGATGCTTATCGGTCATAGCTTGAAGATGGCCTTCGTTTCCGCCTATTTCCAGACGGCGTATAGGCGAAAGCGCCTATTGTGGTTGGGACGGAGTTTCAAACTGACCCCACTACCGCCGCGCCGAAGGGCTTGCATCGCCCGCTGGATCCGGCGTTGCTGAATGCTCTCGAACGCGCATGATGGCATATTCGTTTTATATGGGACGCTTCAGCATATCGTAGCTAAACAAAAAAGATGCCGTTGCCGGCCAGGAGACCCGGGAGACTCGGGGACGGTAGTCGGCCCGGCAGGAGCGGCTGGTGAGGCGATGGGCAAGGAGTTGAAAGCCGCGTAGCCAACGCTCAACGAGGCGCGCCCGACCGGCGACGGCCATGTGGAGCTGGCGTTTGGGCCCAGCTCAGGACGAACTGGCCCGCGAGATCAAGTCGCGCTGATGCCAAGTGCTCCGGACCAAAGGCTCGAAGTTGTGAGTGAGGACACCAAGCGAAATGATGCCACAACTGGACCACTGGCTCCAACAGGTAACAGGAATAACGGGGCTGCTCCCGGAGTTACTCGGCGCGATTGCGGAAAGGCTCAGCCCGATCGATCTGCTGGCGGTGTCGCAGACAGACGGCGAGCTGCGTGCTGCTGTCCAAATGTCCGCGGCGTTGGAAGAAAGGCGCCAGATGGCAATCCGGGTTCAGGCCGTCTGGAACAGGTTAATGGTCCCGCAGCCAGGAGTCGCGAATCCCTTTGTCGCACTAGTTGTTCCCGGCGTGTTGGAATCTCTCGCATCCAATTTCAATTGCCTGACCAGCGTGCAGCAGGAGCAGCTCGTTGCCATCGCCGAAGGACATAACGACCCCGAGCACCGCGTCTTTGCCCTGCGAGCCCTCGGCGGGGGGCTGGGAGGGCTCGCGCCCACGCTTCAGCAGCGCCTCGTCGAGGTCGCCGAAGGACTTGACGACGAAGAGCACTGCTTCCAAGCCCTGGAAGCGCTCAGACGGGGGGTGGGAGGGCTCGCGCCCGCGCTCCAGCAGCGTCTCATTGATCGCGCCGAGGCGCTTGACCCCGAATATCGCTTCTTGGCCTTGGAGGACCTCGGGCTGGCCGTGGGTGAGTTTACGCCCATGCTCCAGCAGCGTCTCGTCGAACTCGCCGAGGGGGTTGACGATCCCCAGTATCGCGTCGCTGCCCTCGTTTGTCTCGCAATGGGTGTGGGAGGGCTTGTGCCGGCGCTCCAGCAGCGTGTCGTCGATCGCGTCGAGGAGCTCAACCCGGAAGACCGCGTCTCGGTGCTTCGAGCCCTCGGGATAAGCGTGGGAGAGTTTGTACCCGCGCTCCAGCAGCGTGTGGTCGACCTCGCAGCAGGGCTTGTCGATCCCGTGCATCGCGCTCAAGCCCTGCAGCGCATCGGACTGGCCGCAGGAGAGTTTGCGCCGGAACTACAGCAGCGCCTCGTCAGGCTCGCCGAGGCGTTTGTCGATCCCGAGCATCGCGCTCAAGCCCTGGAGGGCATCGGACGGAACCTAGGAGAGCTTGCGCCCGCACTACAGCAGCGCCTCGTCGTGCTCGCCGAGGGGCTCGCCCAGTACGAGCATCGCGTCACAGCTCTGCGGGGCCTCGCAGTGGGCGTCGAAGGACTTGCGCCCACGCTCCAGCAGCGCCTCGTCGACCTCGTCGTGAACCCTGACCTCGAAGATCACTTCTCGGCCCTCGCAGCCCTGGAGTCAGCCGTGGGAAAGCTTGTGCCCGAGCTACAGGAGCGCCTCGTCGTGCTCGTCGAGGGGCTCGCCCAGCCTCATCAACGCGTCTTAGCCCTATGGGGCTTCAGATGGGGCGTAGGCCGGTTTGCGCCGGCGTTACAAGAGCGCATCGTCGTGCTCGCCGAGGGGCTCGCCCAACCCGGAGATCTCAACCAGGCCATGTGGATCTTGAGAAAGGGCTTTGGACGTTTTACGCCCGAGCTACAGGAGCGCCTCGTCGTGCTCGCCGAGAATCTTAACGACCCACACGATCGTGTCACTGCGCTGCTAAGCCTCGGAGAGAGCGCGGGATTGCTTCCGCCCGAGCTACAGGAGCGCCTGGTCACCTTCGCCGAGAGTCTTAACGACCCGGACAACCGTGTCGCGGCCGCGCGGGTCCTTGGAGCAAGCGTGGGAGCGTTTCCGCCCGCGCTACAGCAGCGTCTCGCTGCTATTGCTGAAGGTCTTGTCCATCCGTGGGCTCGGGCTGCCGCCCTGGCAGCCCTGTGTCCTAGGAACTAAACCCATTCACTTGGGGTTTTTCCGCCCAGGGTAATTCAAGTCTTGCAATCGGGCGGCCTCCGGCCGCGTTGCCGGTACGAACTGATGGAGCACGAAAGCTTGATCATGTCACCGCTGTTGGCAAATGTCTCGTGGTGTTCTCGCGTCGGTCATTCGCGTCCTGAACAGCTCGGAAATGTCTGGTCGAATGGGTCATGCCCTAGCCCGCGGCGTCCGGGCTCCGTCGAAGTCGAGAACGGTCGTCGTGCCATCAGCTCATCTTGAAATCGCCGGATGGCTCCTGTGGATCTCGATCAACTTTCTGGGAGCATAATGGGACGGGACTGAGAAGATGGACATGGTTGGACAACTTGTTAGCCTCAAAGGCCACATGCATATCTGCCCCCTGGTCGAGCCTGGACCACGGCCGCATATCGGCGGCCCCGTGATCTTGACCGGTCAGAATTTTGTCTGCGTGGAGGGCGTTCCAATCGCCACCGTGAGCGACAGATGCCTATGTTCCGGCGCGCCGACAACCTCCGACAGCATTAAAGAAGGCTCTTCAATCGCGCGGATCAACGGCAAGAGGATTGCGCGGATGGGAGATTCCTGTTCACACGGTGGGCGCTTGGTTCAAGGCGTGCCGTGGATAACGTTCGAGTAACATCGCCGGCGAACGCGCTGGCGCCGACTCGAACTTCGAGACGCCGCGGCATCGTGCAGGGCAACGCCACGCCGCCGCTCGTGCCGATGCCGGAGGCGATGAAGCGAGAGCTTGAAGAATACCCCGGGCGTATTTGCGACCAATTCTGCGGCGGAGCGGGCAACAACTCAGGATGCGGGCGGCCGAGGCCGAGCACGACTGCGAGGACCACGTGATCGTTGCGATGCGCCAGACTGTGGTCTACTCCTGTGAGCTGAAATTAGACGATCTGGAATATTCAAACAGCTTGAAGGCTGTAGCCTCCCGCATTCAGCACCGGCAGACGTGGCGGCCGCGCAACGAGGGCACGCAAGCGCCGACGATACTTTAGTGGAGTGCGTACATAAATGGTCCCGTGCTCGCCACCCACGAACTGCCGTTGCAGAGAGGACGTGAAGCCGCTCCACGTTGGCACGGTGCCGTCGCCGACGTCCTCTTCCTCGATCGCGCGGGACGCAGTTTGCCGAGATGGACCGACGTGCTTGAGACGGCATGATCCGTGTCGTCTGGCGTCACTGGGTTAACAACGTCGGACGTCTGCGCCCCGGTAAGCTGGCAGATCCATTCCATAACATCGGCAGCAAACGCCACCAAACAGCGGCCGAAATCCTGATGGAGGTCGCACGGGACTTTTGAGGCCGATCGCGCTTCATGGTTTGCGATCAAAGGCTGGAGCTAACCAACCCGAGTGCTGGCTACATCGCCAACCATATGTCATTCATGCTCGATCTCCTGAAGGTGCCGCGTCCGCACGCAGGTGCCGTCGACGGCCGCAGACATCTTTGGGCAGTCGCAGCCTGGATTGCCGCCTTTCACTCCGGTAGGCGCAGGAGTCGCCACGAACTTCAATAGCCCTTGACTGTATCGCAATTGAGACACATATAGGGGGTCATATCGCCATTCGATGTGAGTGGGCCACCGGCGAGTTGTTCGTTATAAGGAGTCTTGATGTGGCTGCCACTAAAATGATTCATGTTCGGGTCGAAGATGACATTCGTGAAGAGGCTTCCTTGGTTCTTGGGTCGTTCGGTCTTTCGCTTTCGGATGCCGTTCGGGTGTTTCTTCATCGAGTTGTGGCGAGCCAAAGCTTTCCTCTCGAGCTCAAGGTTCCCAACGAAACAACCCGCGCCGCCCTGACGGAGGCTCGTGAGATCAGGAAGGCCCGTAAGGCTCGCTTTATGACACCGGATGAGCTTTTCGCCGAGCTGAACGGCAAGAAGTAAATTCAGCGAGCAAGCAGCTTGAAGAAACCGAGCGACGTCAGACGCACCTCCCTTCCAAGAGCATCGGAATACACCAGACAATTTCGAAAGGACTGGAACCGATACAATAAGGCCGGGAAAATGGATATGAGTCGCGCAATCGAATTGATGACGCTGATCATTCTGAAAAGGCCACTCGGCGCTGAGTGGGCCGACCACGAGCTCTCAGGTAGAGAGTGGAAAGTGGCGAGGGAAGCACATATCGGTGGTGACTTTCTCCTTGTCTATACTGCCGATGACGACTTCGTCGAATTTGTCAGGCTTGGCTCACATTCAGAGCTGTTTGGAAGATAAGGCGCGGCGCTGGCGCGCCCGACATCGCGATTTGTATACCGCAAAAAGGGCAGAGCCGCCCAAGGGAGATTGGGGGCTTTTGCTATCCAATGCCGCATATCTGCTTGTCACGAGCACAAGCGGTAGTTCTCGTCCAGGCTCGGGGATAATGGTTACCGCTTCGCGCGTCGAATAGAAAACCGCAATCGCCGCGGTAGTCCCATCCTCTTCGACGCGCTCAAGGTGGTATGCATCCCGCCGTTCCGGTCTATTTTTGTCAGTTAACTGTAAGCGGTTTCCGACGGCCGAACGCTCGCCCGCGAGTGGAGAAGGCTTGCGTTGCGCCTTAGCTCGTGAGCCCCCCAAAACACAAATATTTCAGGTCCAGGTAATCATCGACGCCGTATTTCGAACCTTCCCGGCCAAATCCTGACTGCTTGATACCCCCGAACGGCGCGACCTCAGTCGAAATGAGCCCGGTGTTGATGCCAACCATGCCATACTCCAAGGCCTCCGCGACGGCCCACACACGGCTCATGTCCTGGGCGTAGAAATAGGCCGCAAGCCCGAATTCGGTGTCATTTGCCATCTCAATGACGTCATTGACCGCATCGAAGCGGAACAAGGGCGCCAACGGCCCGAAAGTTTCTTCGCGGGCGACCGCCATCTTGGAGGTTACCCCGGTCAGGACAGTCGGCCAGATGAAATTGCCGCCAAGAGGGTGGTCTGGCCCACCCGCCACAATGCTGGCGCCCTGAGAGACTGCATTCTCAATGTGACGCCTGACCTTGGCCACGGCGCGGTCATCGACCAGCGGGCCGATCTCGGTGCCTTCCGCAAAGCCGTCACCAACTTTGAAGGCTTTGACGCGATGCGCGAGCTTGTCGGCGAACTCTTCGTAGATACCGCTCTGCACGTAAAGGCGATTGGCGCAGACACAGGTCTGGCCAGCATTGCGGAACTTGGAGACGAGGGCTCCTTCGACGGCCGCATCGACATCGGCGTCGTCGAAGACGATGAACGGTGCGTTGCCGCCCAGTTCCATGCTGAGCTTCATGACTTGCGCCGAGGCTTGCGCCATCAGGGTGCGGCCGACCTCGGTCGACCCGGTGAACGTGAGTTTGCGAACCTTCTCGTTTTCGCAAACCTCATCGCCGAAGTCCGAGCTCTTCGTGATCGGGACAACGCTCAATAGCCCGGACGGCACCCCTGCCCTTTCCGCAAGTACGGCGAGGGCCAAGGCGGAGAGTGGCGTCAGGGCTGCCGGTTTGAAGACGATCGAGCAGCCCACCGCCAGCGCCGGAGCGATCTTGCGCGCCACCATCGCCGAGGGAAAATTCCAGGGCGTAACAGCGCCGACGACCCCGACAGGTTGCTTGATCACGACGATCCGCTTGTCACGGGCATGACCGGGGATAGTGTCGCCATAGACGCGCTTGGCCTCTTCGCCGAACCACTCGATGTAGGACGCGCCATAGAGGATCTCGCCCTTGGACTCGGCGAACGGCTTCCCCATTTCAGCGGTCAGGATCGTCGCCAGGTCATCAAGATTGGCGATCGTCAGATCATACCAGCGCCGAATGACTGCAGCGCGCTCCTTGCCGGTACGGGCAGCCCACTCCTTCTGGACGACATAGGCCACATCGATCGCATTGGCGATGTCGGCTCGGGTAAAATCGGGCAGCCTGGCCAGCACTTCGCTGGTCGAAGGGTTGGTGACCTCGAAGGTTTGTCCGGACCGGGATTGGCCGAGCCACTCCTTGCCGATCAATCCCGCTTCCCGGATCAGATCCTTGTCCTTGATCTTGTTGAGGAGTGTCGCTGATACGGCCATGGTTAGACACCTTCACTGAGTTGCGAACGGCCCCGCGCGAGAAGTGCCCGGGCCTGGGCGATAATGGGAGCGTCGATCATCTTGCCGTCGACAAGGCGCGCTGCGCCGTCCCGGGCCGCGTCGACGACGCGCTGCGCCCAGCGCAGTTGCTGTTCACTCGGCTGGAAAGCCGAGATGACATGGGAAGTCTGGGCAGGGTGTATGCAAAGCTTCCCGCCGGCCCCATGATCTAAGGCCTGCTGGCATTCGGTGGCCAGTCTGGCGGTGTCCGTGACCTCGAAGGATGGGCCATCCAACGGCAGGGGCATGCCGGCGGCCCTGCTCGCCACCGCCAGCCGCATCATGGCATGCGCTTTGAGGTCATTGGAGGCGGGCACACCCAAGTCCAGCGCAAAATCTGCGGGTCCGAAGGCCAGTCTCGCGACATGCGAATGAGCGGCCAGCGCCCCCGCCGCCTGCAGCCCTCGCGCCGTCTCGATCAGCGCCATGATCTCGATGTCGTCACCCAAAATCCGAACCATCGCGTCGAGGATCGCCGCGGACTCCGCTTTTGGCAGGCAGATGCGCCGAAGCCCGAGCGCCCCGACTGCAGCAAGGTCAGTCGTGTACCAGCTGCTGTCTTGGCTGTTGATCCGAACGTAGGTGGGGTTCCGCAATGTCAGGGCATGGTGAAGGTTGGACCGGGCGCCATCCTTGGCGGCGGGCGCAACGGCGTCCTCAAGATCGATAATAATCGCGTCGGCTCCGGACCGGTCGGCCTTTTCAAAACGCTCTGGCCGGTCGGCCGGAACGAACAAAGGCGCGACAGGCGTAAAATGCAAGTCACCCTGTGCAGACATCAGGCCACACCCCGGTCGATATCGGCTTCCATGTGCACGGCGCCGCTCCCGCCTTGCGTCCAGAGTCGCTGACCATCGATGCCGACCCTGACGGTCAGTTCACGGTCTACAATCGCCGGAGCTATCCCGCGGTAGCGAAACGTCAGGGGTATACCGGCGCCTTGGGACGCCGCGAGGTTGAGGAGAAGCGTTGCCTGGAGGGGGCCATGGACAACCAACCCCTCATAGCCTTCAGCCTCGGTCGCGTAAGGCAGATCGTAGTGGATACGGTGACCGTTAAAGGTGATCGCAGAGTAGCGGAAGAGCAACGTGGACGAAGGAACGACAGACCACACTTGCGCTGCTGGCCGGATTGCCGTGGGCTCGGCCGGTGAGGTGTTTCGAGACACGCCATTTCCCGAGATCGCAGCTTCCCGATAAACGATGTCCTGCCGTTCACTCAGTGCGAGACCACGATCGGAATGATAAGCGTGGCCGACCGCGACGAACCAGAGTTCACCGGATCGGCCTTGCTTGCGCACTATGTCCAGGATGGTGGACGCCTTGCGGACTTTGTCACCGATCCTAAGGTGATCATGCAGCTGAAGTTCACCACCAGCCCACATGCGGCGCGGCAGCGGCACAGGCGGCAACGACAGGTTCTTGGCGGGGTGTCCGTCAGCACCCAACTGGTCCATGCCGGCGATTGCCGGCGACAGGCACCAATGGATGCCCAACGAGGCGGCATCTGCGGGCAGCGGCGCTAGATGCGGTTCGAAAATGGCGCGGAAGCTCATCACGAGGCGCTCCGAAACGACATCGATGCTTTCGCTCTGACGGCCAATCCATTCTGCCGATAGCTTCTGTTCGGTCGCGTCCACTGGCCTTTACCGTCAGTACGAACGTGGCATCCCGAGCACATGCTCGGAGAGGTAGGACAGGATGAGGTTCGTCGAGATCGGCGCAACCTGGTAAAGCCTGGTCTCGCGAAACTTGCGTTCGACGTCATACTCTTCAGCGAATCCGAAACCGCCATGCGTCTGGATACAGGCGTTCGCGGCTTCATTGGAAGCATCAGCAGCCAGCATCTTGGCCATGTTCGCTTCAGCGCCGCAGTCCTGACCGGCCTCATAGAGCCGCGTGGCTTCGCGGACCATGAGTTCGGCTGCACGCATGTTCGCGTAAGCCTTAGCGATGGGAAACTGGACGCCTTGGTTGGCGCCGATGGCCCGGCCGAAGACGTTGCGGTCGCATGCGTAAGTGGAAGCCTTGTTGATCAGCCACTTGGCGTCGCCGACACATTCGGCGGCGATCAGGATCCGCTCGGCATTCATCCCGGAGAGGATATACCGGAAACCCTTGCCTTCCTCACCGATCAGGTTTTCGGCAGGGATCTTCACATTATCAAAAA